>JBOHYT010000439.1:0-2295 GCA_050738055.1 Rhodanobacteraceae bacterium | reverse complement strand
GCACGCGCACGCTCCAGCTCTGGCCGATCGCGCAGGACACCGCCACCGAAACGCGCGATGCGCCGCGCCGCAGGTCGGGCGCGGTGACCTGCAGTTCGCCGGCGCAGGCTGCCAGGCGCAGCCGCGGATCGAGCCGTTCGGCTTCGGCGACCACGCGCGCACCCACCGGCGCGGCCTTGCGCACCGCTTGCACCGCGGCGTCCTGCAGGGCTTGCAGCGACTGCAGCGAATCCGCCCGTGCGACCCCGGTCGCGAGCAGCAGGATCGTCGCGAAGGCAACCACGCGCATCATGCGCATTCCTCGACCAGCACGCCGAGCTGCTGCTGGATCGCTTCCAGGTCCTCCTGCATCGCGGGCACCAGTTCGACGCAGCGCGCGGTTTCGCCTTCCGCCAGTGCGGTGTCCAGTTGTCCGCGGCATTCCTCGAAATGCTGCAGGCTTTGCTGCATCGTGTCGAGCGCCGGCGCGGCCGGCAGTTCGCGCCGCAAACGTGCCAGCCAGTCCTGCATCGGGCTGCCGTCCAGCCAGCGCCGGTCCAGTCGGGTCGGCGCGCGTGCCGCAAGGTCAAGGCAGTAACCCAGCGCAGCGCAGGACTCGCGCAACACCTGGATGACGCTGGCGCGATCGCCGATGTCACCGGTTCCGATGCCTTGCAGCACGAACTGTTGCGCGGCGACCGCGGCGTGGACGCCGGCGTCGGCCTGGCGCGCGGACTCGTCGGCGGCGCGCTGCAGCGCGCCCCATACCTCGTCGCCGTCGCGCAACTGTTGACACAGACCGCCTCCCGCGCGCTGCAGCGCATCCAAATTCGCCAACGTCTGTTGCAGCGAATCGCCGATGGCCTTCAACGCAGACCTCGAGGCATCGAGCGCCGAATCCGCATGGCCCAATCGATCGAGGCTGCCGCGCGTCTTTTCCTGCAGCGCGCCGGAAAATTCGCGCACGGCTTCGCTGGCCGCCGCGATCTCCGACGTGGCCTGCGCGGTCTTCTCGGCCAGTTGTCTGACTTCGTCGGCGACCACCGCGAAGCCGCGGCCCGATTTGCCGGCCCTGGATGCCTCGATGGACGCATTCAGTGCAACGAGATTTGTCTGGTGCGCGATCTCCTGCACCGTGGCCGCCAGCCGCACGATTTCGTCGGAGAACGCATTGAAGCGCTCGTGCGCGCCGGCGGTGCCGGACAAGGTTCCGCGCAGCAACCGCAACTGGCCGTCCACGCCGCCGGCGCCCCGACGGGCGTCCTCGACCGCGTCCAGGCTGCCCTGCGCCTGCGCATGCGTCTGCCTGAGCAGTGACGTGATTCCGTCGCCGACGCGGGCGAATCCGTCGGCAAGTTGGCGCGCGCCGCCGAGCTGCTGCGCGAGATCCTGCAGGCGCTGCGTGAGCGTGCGGCCGCCGCCAAGCACCAGCCCCTGCTGTTCCAGCACCTGCAACAGGGCGACTTCGCATTCGCGCCGCGCGTGCTCCGACAACAGCGGCGCCAGCGCGCGCGCCGCAGCCGGATGGCGCCGTGCCAGCGCCCGTGCGCGCGGACGGTTGCCCGCCGCGAGTGCCGCGGCCAGCGCTTCGACGTGACTACCCCACAAGAATCCCATGTTCGAATGCCGCTCCGGAAACCAAGGGCGTTGGCCGGCGCCTCCGCAATGCAGCGCACTGCATCGGCCGGTCGCCGCTTGCCTTGACTGAAGCAAGCCGCGTGCCACGACGTGATGAATCCCTTCCGCGTATCCGCGCGCACCGCCCTTGTCGCCAGAACGAGCCCCAAAACTCCGTTCACCCCCGGCCAAAAGCATGCCGGGGCAGGCTCTGAGCGTAGGCGCGTAGCGCCGGAGAGCCGTAGGGCGGAACCCGCGAAGCGGTTTCCGCCGGATTCGCCGTTGGCGGAAGCGGCTGCGCCGATTCCGCCCTACCAAACTACCGAACTGCCCGCTCAAGGTTCGCGCTCGGCTGCCGATGATCGACGTGGTGTACGCGGCTCCCGCGCGCGCCGGTTTTCCGTCGCTTGCGGCGGCAAGCGTCCGCCGGGGCGGCAGAAATTCGCCGCCGCCAACCGGTATTGCCGGCGCCAAAACCGCATGCCAGCGCGCTTTCCAGCGTCTGGCACGCATATTGCTGCTTGCCCGGCGGAACCCCTTGCGAGGAGCCGCCATGAGCAACCCCACCGATCCGCTGTTCGGCATCCATGCCCGCGCACTTGGCGTGTGGCAGAAGCGTGCCGAAGCGATCGCCGGCAACCTCGCCAACGCCGACACGCCCGATTACAAGGCGCGCGACGTGGATTTCCGCAAGGTGCT
>JBOHYT010000438.1:0-6281 GCA_050738055.1 Rhodanobacteraceae bacterium | reverse complement strand
CCCCCGCCCTTTGGCCAAAAAAAAACGCCCACACTGGGAGGGCGTTGGGGTGCTCCGAAGAGCAGAGCCTTACGACAGAAATCTGTCTTACCGTGATAAGACCGACAACCGGCGTTATGTTACACGTTCAAAATTATGCATCACGCCGACGACGGTGTCAAGCATTCAATCTGTTCGCAAAAACAAAATTGCACAGGCAAACGTGAAAGTGATGTGTAAACTGGCCTTTTCTTATTCATGCCTACCAAGGGAGCAATACATGGAAACAAAAACCAAATTCGCGTTGGGCCTCGACCTCGGGTCGGAATCCCTGGGATGGGCGCTGGTTCGCCTGAACGATGCGGACGAGCCCGACGGCATCGTCCGCATGGGCACACGAATTTTTGAGGCCGGCGTAGTCAGCGAAAAGGACGCCATCGAAACCGGACGCGACGAATCCCGCAACGTAAACCGCCGCAATGCCAGGCAGCACCGCCGCCTGCTTCTGCGCCGCGCCCGTCGCCTCAAAAAACTCTACCGCCTGCTGCAGCGCGCCGGCCTGCTTCCCGCCGGCGAACGCGAAGCGATTCTTCCGCCCATGGATCGTGACCTGCTCAAAAAACACGCCGCATTGCTCCCGCCCGATTCACCCCTGCAGGAAACCCTTCCCCACGTCCTGCCTTACCATCTGCGCAGCATCGCGCTCGATCAGGCGCTTACACCGCACGAACTGGGTCGCGCGATTTACCACCTCGCCCAACGCCGGGGATTTTGGAGCAATCGAAAAACCGAGCCGCAGAAAAAGGACAAGGAGGAAGCCAAGGAAGAGGGAAAGGTTAAGGACGCAATTAAAGACCTCCAGGGTCATATCGATGCGGACGGCGCCCGCACCCTCGGCCGCTACCTGTCCACCCTCGATCCTACCGAGCGCCGCATCCGCCAGCGCTGGACCAGCCGCGCCATGTACCAGCACGAATTCAACCTCATCTGGACCGAGCAGGCCAAACACCACCCCGAAATCCTGACCCAAACATTGGGCAAAAGCATTTACGACGCCATCTTTTTCCAGCGACCGCTCAAAAATCAAAAAGATCTCGTCGGCGCCTGCGAACTCGAACCGGACGAAAAGCGCGCGCCCTGGGCGCTGCTGATCGCACAACGCTTCCGTCTGCTTCAGCGGTTGAACGACCTCACCATCGTGGACTCGAATTTCCGCGAGCGCAAACTGACCGCCGAAGAGCGCGCGAAGCTTTTGGAGCAACTGGAAACGAAGGGGGACATAAAATTCACCGCCGTCCGCAAACTCTTGGGTCTCAAAGGCCTCCGCTTTAACCTCGAAGCCGGCGGCGAAGAAAAAATCGTCGGCAACCGCACCGCCGGCAAGCTGATCCAAATCTTCGAAGAACGATGGTTTGAGATGACACCTATGGAGAAAGACCGGATCGTGGAGGACTGTTGCTGTTTCGTCAGTGAGGCGGCGCTGGCCCGGCGCGGCGTGAGCCGCTGGAAGCTGGCCCCCGACCGGGCGGAGTGGCTCAGTCAAACCTCCCTCGAACCGGACCATTGCAGCCTGTCCCGGAAAGCGCTCGAAAAACTGGTGCCCCTGATGGAAAAGGAAATGCCCTTTGCCACCGCCCGCAAGGAAATATACGGCCTCGGCGATGAGTACCCACCCCAGCAGTTTTTGCCGCCCTTGACGATCCCAAGCCATGCTCAAAAGGACGGCATGCGCTCCGTTACCATCCGCAATCCCATGGTTGCGCGCGCACTGACCGAAATGCGCAAAGTCGTCAACGCCATTGTTCGCCGGTACGGAAAACCGGAAATGATCCGCATCGAGCTGGCGCGGGAACTCAAAAAAAACCGCGAGCAACGCGCCGAAATCTACAAAAATAATCGCCAACTCCAAAAAGACCGTGAGCGCGGCGCGCAGGCCATCATGGAGGAGATGGGACGGGATACCCATCCGAAACGCAACGACCTGCAAAAGTATCTGTTGTGGGAAGAATGTGACGGAATTTGCCCCTATACAGGCTGGTCGATTGCACTCAACCAAATTTTCGGCCCAACACCCCAATTCGATATCGAGCACATTATTCCTTATAGCCGCTGCCTCGACGATTCCTTCATGAACAAGACCCTGTGCCACATCGACACCAACCGCCACGAGAAGAAAAACCAAACACCCTTCGAGGCTTGGGGCCGCGACCCTGAAAGGTGGGAGAAAATGCTCAGCCGCGTCGACCAAAGCAAAATGCCCGACGCCAAGAAAAAACGCTTTCGCCTGGAAACCCTCGATACACTCGATGGCTTCGTCGAAAGCCAGCTCAACGATACCCGCTACGCCTCCAAGGAAGCCGTGAAATATCTCGCGCTGCTATACGGCGGAAAAGTCGAACTGGCCATCGATCCGACTGGCACGCGCCGCGTGCAGCCCATCCGCGGCGGACAGGTGACCGCAACCCTGCGCGGCGTTTGGCAGCTCAATCGGCTGCTTGGCGACGGCGGCGAAAAAAACCGCGCCGACCACCGCCACCACGCCGTCGACGCGCTGGTGATCGCGCTGGCCACGCCGGGGAACGTTAAGCAGTTAAGCGAAGCCCACGAACGCGCGCCGCTGGAACAGCGCAATTTTTTCGGCAAGATTCAGCCACCCTGGCCGACCCTGCTCGACGAAGCCCGCGCCCGCGTCGATGAAATCGTCGTGTCACACCGCGTTTCCCGCAAAGTCAATGGACCGTTGCATGCGGAAACCAACTGGAGCCCGCCCATCAAGGACGCGCGGCAACCGAAAAAGACCTTCCACCAGGTTCGAAAGCCGATCGAAAGCATTACCAATGAAAAACAGATCGAGGAAATTTCCGACCCCCATATCCGGGAAATCGTGCGCGCTAAGCTTCAGGAATTGGGCGGCGATGCGGCAAAATTAAAGAAATTGGAAAACCATCCTTTCCTGACCACCAAGGATGGTCGCAAGATTCCCATTCACAAGGTCCGAATTAAACGGGCGGTTACGGCGCTGAAAATCGGTACGAACCCGGATGAAATGCGTAACCGCTTCGCCGAAAACGATGGCAACCACCACATGGAAGTCATCGAGGGTAAGGACAAGAAAGGCCGTGTTTGCTGGGAAGGCAAGGTCATCACTCAGCTTGCTGCCATGGAAAGGCTGCGGCGAAAACAGCCGGTGGTGGATGCCGTACAACCGGGCTTCCGCTTTTCCCTCGCACCCGGCGAGACCATCGAAATCGACCAGAAAGATTCGAACGGTCCACAGTTGTACCGGGTTCGCGGCATTTACGTGTCTCCTTCGGGAGGTGCCGTGCAGTTTGTAAGCCTCACGGACGCAAGGAAAAAGGACCAGATTAAAGCGGCCAAGGAATTTGGACAAAATCCAGTCTCAATTCTGTTGGGAAAATGGAAAACGAGAAAGGTGGTAATCGATGCATTAGGTGGCGTGCATATCGCCAACGATTGACAGGAAGCGGAAATTTATAGATAAAATATAGTGAAGTTTGGCGCGTCGCATTGGCGAAGTGATCCTTAAGGGGAATTCGCCGTGTCCGACCGCGTGCTCGATCTTTCCGACAGCGAAGCCATGCTCAGCGTCCGCCTGGGCAATCTGGTGGTACGGCGCAAAGACCAGCCCGAAACGACCGTTCCGTTAATCGACCTGTCGGTGCTGGTCGTATCGAACCCACAGGTGCTCTACACCCAGGCCGTGCTGGCCAACCTGGCCGCCAACGGCGGAACCTTCATCGCCTGTGACGAACGCCACCTGCCGGTGGCCATGTTGCTGCCTCTGGCGGGCAACTCGGTCCAGACCGAACGCTTCGTTTGGCAGGCGCAAGCCGGCGCGCCGCTGCGCAAACGGCTCTGGCGGCAGGTCGTCCGGGCCAAAATTCAAGCCCAAGCCAAGCTCCTGCGAGCGGCCCGCGGCGAAGACTGGGGCCTGGGCGCACTCGCCAAACGGGTGCGGTCGGGCGATCCGGAAAACATCGAGGCCCAAGCCGCGCGCCGCTACTGGTTGGCCCTGTTCGGTGACGACTTCCGCCGCGACCGCATGCTCCCCGACCAGAACCGCAACCTCAACTACGGCTACGCCATTCTGCGCGGGATCGTGACCCGCGCGATCTGCGCCGTTGGGCTGCACCCGTCCTTCGGTCTGCACCACCACAACCGCTACGACGCCTTCTGCCTGGCCGACGATCTGATGGAACCGTTGCGCCCGCTGGTCGATGCCGCCGTGCTCGATTGGATCGGCGTGCATGGAACCGACGCCGCCTTCGACAAGACCGCCAAGGCCGCCCTCCTGCAACCGCTGCTCGGCCGCATCCGCTCGGAGGGCGAAAGCCGCACCGTTTTCGACGTGGCCTTTCGGACCGCCTCCAGCGTGGTCGCCGCGCTGGCCGGCGAACGAAAGGATTTGGTTTTGCCGGAGTACGACCATGAGCCGCCCGACGCCTCGTAAAGACCTGAACCTTTTTTCGGAGTACCGCAACGTGTGGCTGTTCACGCTCTTCGATCTGCCCGTGGAAACCAACGAGAACAAACGCGCCTACCTGCATTTTCGAAAATTCCTGCTCCGGCAGGGATTCTCGATGTTACAGTATTCGGTGTATGCTCGGTTTTGTGCCAGCGAAGAATCCGCGGAAGCCTTTCGCCGCCGGCTCCGTATCAGGTTGCCCGACGACGGGCACGTCCGACTGCTGTCGGTGACCGATCGCCAGTTCGGAAAAATGGAGATTTTCTTTGGCAAAAAGGCCCGCGAACCGGAAAAAGAACCGGAACAACTGCTGCTTTTCTAAGCCAACGTCTGTTGCTTTACCTTACAACCCAATGGGTTACAAGGCGAAGAGTGTAACATAACGTCGATTATCGGCCAACCACGGCCGGTCGAACTACCTGTGCCTGCGCAAATTAGTGTAACATAACGTCGATTATCGGCCAACCACGGCGCATACATGTCTTGCGTCGTACTTAATCCAAGTGTAACATAACGTCGATTATCGGCCAACCACAGCTTTGCGGTCACGATTTGTGACTTCAAAACGGGCGCAGCCTAATACCCCTTCCACCGGCCATACCTTGAGCCACCGCTTCATACCTCCTGTTTTGCGCATGTGCAATTGTATTCATATTATATGCGCATATGGCTTTGTTTCGTTATCCAGCCCCGACCCCGACCTGCCCCATCCCCTGCCGTCAAAAGGTAACTTATGAGACGGTAGCTTCGTTTTGTAAACCGCCCTTCCCTGCCCCTCGCCCCATCCAGCCCCATGTGCCTTTGCAATAGAACCAGTTAGCTTCGTTTGGTTAACGCCTCCCCACCGCCCCTCCGCCGAGCCCCACCCCGACAGGCCTACATCCAAGGGAAGCGGGGCGGGGAGGTAATCCAGGAAGCCGGGCCGGCGCCCGGCGCTCCCAAGGCACGCGGCGGCAAAAGCCAGATCGGGAATTGCTGGGGGCGGCGGGGCGGCATAGAATGAGGGCTGACTCCGGTGCTTCGCGGGCCTGTGAACGCCGGTCGGTTCCGAGACCTGCGCATGCCCTCCGCCCGCCTTGAATGCTCGTCTGAACATGTGAACCTCCCCGCCCACGGTGCCCGCGTTTTCCCGAGACACGCCGCCCGCGCCGCGCCGGTACCCTGCGACCCGGCAATTCGACGTGCCGTCCGAGCGCCCGCGCTGCCGCCCGTCCCGCCGCTCGCGCTACCGCTCGTCCCGCCGCTCGCGCTGCCCACCGCTCAGCCGCCGGTGCAGGCGCTGTTTCGCGCCGACTGGATCGACGCGGTGATGATCCACTTCGCCGTGCCGCGGCGGGTGTTGCAACCGAGCGTGCCGTTTGAACTGGACACCCTGGACGGCGACGCCTTCGTTTCGCTGGTGGCCTTCGGCCAGCGCCGGCTGCGCTGGGCTTGGCACGCCGGCGGGGATGGCTCCCCACGCGCAGGCGGCCCGACCGCGGTCGGAGCGCAAATTGCGAACGCCTGCCTGCGGCCGCTCGCGGCGCATGACTTCCTGAACCTGCGCACCTACGTTCGCCACCGCGGGGAAGCGGGCATTTACTTTTTGGCGGAGGTGCTCAACAGCCGCCTCGCGGTGGCGCTCGGCCCGCTGCTGTACGGCCTGCCTTATCGTTTCGGCCGCGTGGCCTACCGCAACGACTTGAACGCCGTCGATTTCGCGTCCGGCGAGGTGCTCGAAGGGCGGGTGGTGGATGCCGCGACCGGCCGCGCGTTGGCCTATCGCGGTCGGTTGGAAGGCTCGTTGCCGGCCGAGGGCGCGGCGGGACTGCCGGCC
>JBOHYT010000437.1:0-10434 GCA_050738055.1 Rhodanobacteraceae bacterium | reverse complement strand
GCCTAAACAAGCATAAGAGATCCCCCGGCTTTGCCGGGGAGGCAGTAGTAGTTTGACATTTACGGCAGTTGCCGTCGGCCTTTGAATCAGGTTGGCGTGGATGCGTCCACCGACGGCGCTCTCGGCTTGTGATGCTCGAAGCGAAGCGCGGAGCTTGATGTTGCGAGCGCTTGATCTTCGGTCGCGGACAGGCTCCTTTGAGGGGCCAGCGACCGCGAAAGCCACCGGCTTTGCCGGTGGATCGTTACTGTGGCGCCCTGGCGCAGGCACAAGGATTGTGGATCGCGTGGCTCGTATTTCTGGTGTGAACATGGCAGACGTGAAGCCACGAGTCGCGCTTCACTCCGCCCACGGCGGCCGCCGCCAGCGCGGGCGCACGGCGCGAGCAGCGAACAACGCGCAGCCGCGATCGTTGACCCACGAATCCGCGACGGCGATCAGTTCGTCGTGCTCGTAGATCAGCGGGCAGCGCGTGCGTAGCCATGGCGGGATGCGGGCCTGCTGGAACAGGTCGCGCAGTTCGCGGGTGTGTGGATCGCCTGCGGGTTTGATGCGCTCGCCGCCGCGGCGCAGGCGCACGATGAGCGACGGTTGGAAGATCGCGCCGCCGGTGTGCGAAGTGTCGTCTGTTGGTTCGATGGTGAGTGTGCCGCAACTTTCAGGCAACGCGAGCGACGTACCGTCCCATTCCGATTGCCAGTTTGCCGGTGGTGGTGTGAGCGGCGGGATGGCGTGCAGCCGGCCATCCCAGATGCGCACCTCGGCGCCATGCCAGGTGATGCACGGCACGGCGTCTTCGGCTGTGCAGGCGGTCTGGCGTTCGAGCTCACTGCGTTGCGTATCGGTGGGGACGGGCAGGTCGCGGTCGCGCAGCCAGCGATCCAGCACCGGCGCGCGCAAGGCTTCCGGTAGCGTGAGCCAACCGTCGGCGTTGAGCGATCCATCGATGCGTCGCAGCGAAGCCAGCGCGCTGACAGCATCGCGCGCGAGGTACTCGCTGGCCGCCCGGCACAGGCGTGCGGAGTGCAGGATCGAGGCTTCAGCGTGTGGCCAATGGCGCGTGATTATCGGGCCAATTTCATGGCGGAGGATATTGCGGGCGAAGCGCCGATCGCTATTCGCCGGGTCATCAAGGCCGTTAATATCATTATCAATCAAATAGCTACGTAGCTTATTTTGCGTCGTTTCCAACAGCGGCCGCCACAGGACGCCGCGCCCGAACGAACGTCGCGCGCGCATGCCACCAAGGCCTTCCGGTCCGGCGCCGCGCAGCAGTTTCAACAACACGGTTTCGATCTGGTCGTCGCGATGGTGGGCCAGCGCCAGCCATTCGCCGTCTTGCAATGATTCGGCGAGTGCCGCGTAACGTGCCCGCCGCGCGGCCGCCTCGATGCCTTCGCCGCGGGTGGTATCGACGACGACGCGTAGCACGTTCACGGGCACATGGATGGATTCGCAGAACTGCGTGCAATGCGCCGCCCAGTCAGGGCTGTCGGGATGCAGGCCGTGATCCACGTGCAACGCGCGCAGCCCGCGTTCGCGCGCCTCGGGCATCTGCGCGAGCGCGTGCAGCAGGGCTGTGGAATCGGTGCCGCCGCTGAAGGCGACGCACAGCGCGATCGGTGCGTCCGCGCGGATCTGCTCGCGCAATCGGTCGAGCCACACGGGATGTTACCCCTTGCCGGACTTGGTGCGGTTGCGTACGTGGATGGTCTTGGGTCGCCCTTCGCCGGAACTGCGCCGCTCGATCTCGAACAGGGTGGTCGCGGCGACCAGGTCGCTCAATTTACCGTAACCGTAGCTGCGCGCATCGAAGTCCGGCCGCTGCTTGTTGATGATCGAGCCGACCGCCCCCAACCCAGCCCAGCCGTCCTCGTCCGATGCGGCATCAATGGCATTGCGCAACAGGTTGACCAGTCCCGAGTCTTGTTTCAGTTGCGCGGCGCTGCTTGGTTTCTGAGGGGTTGCTTCGTCCGGCTTGCCGGAGAGGTTTTCCACGTAGATGAACTTGTCGCAGGCCGCGACGAAGGGCTCGGGCGTCTTGCGTTCACCGAAGCCATACACGATCAGGCCGGCCTCGCGGATGCGTCCGGCCAAGCGCGTGAAGTCGCTGTCGCTGGACACGATGCAGAAGCCATCGAAACGGCCGGAATAGAGCAGGTCCATCGCGTCGATGATCAGCGCGGAATCGGTCGCGTTCTTGCCCCGTGTGTAGCCGAACTGCTGCATCGGCTGGATCGACTGTCTCAGCAATTCTTCTTTCCAGCCCTTGAGGTGGGTGTTGGTCCAGTCGCCGTAGGCGCGCTTGACGTGCGCGGTACCGTATTTGGCAATTTCAGCCAACAATGCGGTGAGCAACGACGGTTGCGCGTTGTCGGCGTCGATCAGCACCGCCAGCTTGGCGGCCGAGTCGTTGGCCATGCTTGGGTTCCGTGGCTTTGGAACACCGATGGTAGCGCGTTGGCTGGTGTGTTACTCCTGATACGTGCCGTATTGGCGCAGCCGCTGGTAGCGCTGTTCCAGCAATTCGTTCACCGGCAACGCCGTGAGTTCGTCGAGCTGGTTCAGCAGCACGGCTTTCAGACGTATCGCCATCGAGCGCGGGTTGCGGTGCGCGCCGCCGGTGGGTTCCCGGAGCACCTTGTCGATCAGCCCGAGTTCGAACAGGCGGGGTGCGGTGAGGCCCAGTGCCTCGGCGGCGTCGCGCGCGCGGCCGGCGTTCTTCCACAGGATCGAGGCGCAGCCTTCCGGCGATATTACCGAGTAGGTCGAATACTGCAGCATGTTGACCCGATCGCCGACGCCAATCGCCAGCGCCCCTCCGGAACCGCCTTCGCCGATCACGGTGCACACGATCGGCACCTTCAGTTCGGCCATTTCCTCGAGGTTGCGCGCGATCGCCTCGCTCTGTCCGCGCTCCTCGGCGCCGATGCCGGGATAGGCGCCCGGCGTGTCGATGAAGGTGATCACGGGCAGGTCGAAACGTTCGGCCAGCTTCATCAGCCGCAAGGCCTTGCGGTAGCCTTCCGGACGCGGCATGCCGAAGTTGCGGCGGACCTTGGATTTGATGTCGCGACCCTTCTGGTGGCCGATCACCATCACCGGTCTGCCAATGATCCGCGCGGGACCGCCGACGATCGCCTCGTCGTTTGCGTACATGCGGTCGCCGGCAAGTTCGTGGAACTCGTCGCAGATCACCGCGACGTAGTCGGTGGTGTAGGGGCGCCCGGGATGCCGCGACAGTTGCGAGATCTGCCACGACGACAGGTTGCGGAAGATCTCCGCAGTCTTCACCCGCAGCTTGCTGCGCAGCTTGGCGACTTCGTCGTCGACGTCGACGGCGCTGTCGTGGCCCGCGTTGGTCAGTTCGCGCAGCTTGCCTTCCAGCTCCGCGATGGGCTGCTCGAAATCGAGGAAATTGGGATTCATTCCCTGCGTCTGGCGTGAACAAAGGCGCGATTATAGCGAGGGCCGGTAGGTGGACCGGTAGGAGGGCCGGTAGGAGGGCCGGAAGGCCCGACCGGATTTCGCGAGTGTGATGCGTTGCGAAGGAAGGCCGCGGTTCCTGCACCTACAAATCGGCAGCGGGGCGCACCAGCGAGGGTTGCACCGACCTGACGCCGGGTACCTCGGCCAGCGTGCGCAGCAGGCCGGTATCGACACGCACCCGCCAGTCATCGCCCAGGCGAAAGTCCGCGCTGCCGGCGGCATTGCGGTAGCCGGTCAGCAGCAACGGCGTGCGACCCCCGCAATGTCCGGCGAGCGCGCGCTTGAAGCTGCCGACGAACTGTGCGTCGATGCCGTTGACGCCGACCCGCAACATGCGGGCGCGGGCTTCGCAGGCCTCGTCGAGCGTCCACGCCCGGCGCGCGCGGAGCTGCAGTTCCCCGCTGTAGTCATCGAGCCCGAGGCCGCCTTCGATCACCAGGATCGCGTCGGGCTCGAGCAACGCGGCGTACTGTTGCAGCGCTTCGCGAAAGAAGCCGACCTCGATCGCGCCGCTCCAGTCCTCGATGCGCACCGACGCCGCGCTGTCACCGCGCCGACGCATCTTGGTGAGCATGCCCGCGACTGCCCACGGGGTTTCCGGAGCGCGGCGCCAGCGGTTCTCGTCGCCGCCATTGCGTGCGGGTGGCGGAACGTGGTTCTGCGCGATCTCGCCGATCGGGCAGGTGGCCAGTTGCGCCAGCACTTCGCGCCAGGGATCAGTCGGGTGGCCGGAGAGATAATGCCCGAGGGTGGCGCGTTCGCCGGCGAGCCGCTTTTCCAGCGACCACGGCGGTTGTGGCACGAGACGGGGCAATACCGTGGCGACCGGCGCCAACGCGGCGCCGAACATGTCGTTCTGGCCGGCCTCGCGGTCGCGCAGGCTCTGCTCGGCGGCTTTCACGGCTTCGGGAAGTTGCGCGGTGAGCGTGGCGCGATTGGGTCCCAGCGCATCCATCGCGCCCGACTGGATCAAGGCCTCGAACACGCGCTTGTTGAGCTTGCCAGAATCCATGCGCGCGCAGAAATCGGCGAGGTCGCGGAACGGCCCACCGCGCGCGCGTGCGGCGGCGATGAACTCGCACACGCCACGCCCGGCGCCCTTGATCGCGCCGAGGCCGTAGCGGATGGTGCCGCGCGCTTCGCGGTTCGCCGCGCGATCGAGTTCGACATTGGCAATGAAGTGATGATCGGACGCATTGACGTCGGGCGGCAGCACCGCGATGCCCATCGCGCGCGCGTCCTCGATGAACGTCACCAGCTTGTCGGTGGCATCCATGTCGGCCGACATCGTCGCGGCCATGAACTCGGCCGGGTAATGCGTCTTCAGCCAGGCCGTCTGGTACGCGACCAGCGAATACGCCGCTGCATGCGACTTGTTGAAGCCGTAGCCCGCGAACTTCTCCATCTGGTCGAAGATCTGGTCCGCCTTGCGCTCAGGCATGCCGTTCTGCATCGCGCCGTCGCGGAAGATGGTGCGGTGTTTGGCCCTTTCGGCCGGCACCTTCTTGCCCATCGCGCGGCGCAACAGATCGGCGGCGCCCAGCGAATAGCCGCCGACAATCTGCGCCATCTGCATCACCTGTTCCTGGTAGACCATGATGCCGAAGGTTTCGCGCAACACCGGCTCGACCCGCGGGTCGGGGTAGGTGACGGCTTCGTGCCCGTGCTTGCGCGCGACGTAACTCGGGATCAGATCCATGGGCCCCGGCCGGAACAGCGAGTTCAGCGCGATCAGGTCTTCGAAGCGTTCGGGTCGCGCTTCCTTGAGCAGCCGCTGCATCCCGCCGCCTTCGAACTGGAACACCGCGACGGTGCGCGCTTCGCGGAACAGGCGATAGACCTCGGCATCGTCCAGTGGCAACGCGGCGATGTCCAAAGGAGTGTCGGCAGCCGCAGGCCGCTCCGGCTTTCCCTCTCCCGCTTGCGGGGGAAGGTGCCCGAAGGGAGGATGGGGGGAATGTTCGCCGGAGCGGCCGGCATTGATCGCCTTCACGGCCCAGTCGATGATGGTGAGCGTGCGAAGGCCCAGGAAGTCGAACTTGACGAGGCCGACTTCCTCGACGTCGTTCTTGTCGTACTGGGTGACGACGCTGGCGCCGCCGGGTTCGCAGTACAGCGGCGCGAAATCGGTGAGCGGGGTGGGGGCGATCACCACGCCGCCCGCGTGCTTGCCCGCGTTGCGTGCGAGGCCTTCGAGTTTCAGCGCGAGGTCGATCAGGCTGCGCGCGTCGTCGTCCTGCTGGTACAGCTCGCAGAACTCGCGCACCACGCGGTCCGGTTCCTTGCGCGATTTTTCGCTTCGGCCCAGCGCATCGCCCAATGTCAAATCCAGCGGCATGCGCGGGATCAGTTTCGCGATCTTGTCGACCTGCCCGTACGGCATTCCGAGCACCCGTCCGCAATCGCGCAGCACGGCTTTGGCCGCCATCGAGCCGTAAGTGATGATCTGGCTGACCTGCTCGCGACCGTACTTCTGCGCGACGTACGCGATCACCTCGTCGCGGCGCTCCATGCAGAAGTCGACATCGAAGTCCGGCATCGACACGCGGTCGGGGTTCAGGAACCGCTCGAACAGCAACCCGAAACGCAACGGGTCGAGGTCGGTGATGCCGAGGCTCCAGGCCACCACCGAGCCCGCGCCCGAGCCGCGTCCCGGGCCGACCGGAATGTCCTGGTCTTTGGCCCAGCCGATGAAGTCGGCGACGATCAAAAAGTAACCGGCGAACCCCATCTTGCCGATCACGTCCAGTTCGTGGTCGAGGCGTGCCGCATAGTCGTCGCACGTATGACCCGCGGCCACGCCGGATTCGGCAAGCCGGCGTTCCAGCCCCGTGCGCGCCTGATTGCCGATCCAGGATTCCAGTGTGTGCTTTGCCGGAACCGGGAACGCGGGCAGGTAGTACTTGCCGAAGGAAAGTTCGAGGTTGCAGCGCTTGGCCAGCTCGACCGTGTTCTCGAGCACCTCGGGCAGGTCGGCGAATGCGCCGTCCATCTCGGCCGCGGGTTTCAGCCATTGTTCGGCCGAATATTCGTGTGGCCGGCGCGGATCGGACAACTGGAATCCCTGCTGGATGCAGACTCGCGCCTCGTGCGCCTCGAAATCCTCGGCGTCGAGGAAACGCACGTCGTTGCTCGCGATGACCGGAAGGTCCAGGGTTGCGGCAAGCTGCAAAGCCTGCGCGTTGAAAGCGTCCTCGCCGTCACGGCCGGTTCGGGTGACTTCCAGATACAGGCCGTCGTCGAAATGTCGGCGCAACGCGTCGAGGTTCGCCTGCGCGTCGTGTTCGCGTCCCGCGGCGACGAGCTGGCCGAACGCGCTGTTGCGCCCCGCGATCGCGAACAATCCGGCGACGGCGCCATCCAGCCAGCCGGCCTCGAGCTGCGCGCGGCCGGCGTGCTGGCCTTCCAGCCACGCGCGCGAGATCAGCCTCGTCAGATTGAGATAGCCGACGTGGTCACGGCACAGCAGCGTGAGGCGGCCGGGCCGCAGCGCATCCTCGGGATTCGCAACCCACAGGTCGCAACCGACGATCGGCTTGACGCCGGCCTTCTCCGCGGCGCGGTAGAACTTGATCTGCGCGAACAGGTTGGAATCGTCGGTCAGCGCCAGCGCAGGCAGGCCGAGTTCGACCGCGCGGCTGACGAGGTTGGCATGCTTCGCCTTGGCCGGGTCGCCGTATTCGGGCTTCTCCGGGATGCGGATGGTGGAGTCGCGCAACGAGTATTCGCTGTGGACCCGCAGGTGGATGAAATCGATCGGCATGGCGCTGGACGTGATATCCGGGCAAGCCTATTGCCGGCAGCCGGGTGCGGCAAGCTGCAGCTGCACCCGTGCCGGTGTGGAACGGACAATATTCAGGTATCGCCGTGCCGCATATTTCGCCACACCCTTGCGCGATGCGCCGACCGGCAGTTTGAGCAGGCCGGCTCAAGGCCGAAGGCGGGAGCCGGCAGCTCGGGGACTGGCAGGAATGCCGGCTCCGTCGCTGCGCTCTTGAGCCGGCCTACGTGACTTGTTTCTTGAGACGTTGTGAGATGCGCCGGCCGGCACAAATAAAAAACGGGCCGGCGAAGTGCCGGCCCGCTTTGGGGATGTCGAAATCCGTCAGTGGAACGGGGCCAGTTTGACGTCCTTCTCACCCAGCGCCTGCGCCACGTCGTACATCGCCTGGTTGTCGATCTTGTGGGTGTTCGCGTCGGCCGCCTGGCCGTCCTTGGCATCGATGTCGGCCATCACCTGGTTGTGCAGATTGTGCGAAATCATCTGGTCGAACAGGTACCCCGACCAGAATGTTCCATCCGGCGCGGTGCCGGCCTTGACCACCGCCTTGGCGAGTGCTTTCCCGTGGAGGTCGGCCGGCGCAGCGGGCAGCTTGACCCCGTGTTCGGTTGCCTGTTTCAGCCCGTCCTGGACGACGAAGGTCATGCCGCTGATGTAGTCGTCGACATTCTGCTTGCCGTATTGCTGGGTCAGTTTGGCAACTTCATCGTTGACCGTCTTTTCGCCGAGCATGGAAACCAGTGCCTTCTGGAAGCTGAAGTTGTCGGCGCCGCCACCAGCCTTGACCAGCGCAGCCGTGACCTTGAGGTCGGGCTTGCCGTTGTAGACCGGGCCGCCAAACCAGTTGTCGCCGGCCTGCTGGTTGCGGGCTACCATCGACGCGACCGAGCTGCTGGATGCCGGCATCATCGCGGTGGACGCCGCCGCCGCGGTCGCGGTCGTTGCGGCTTCGGTAGCCGTCGATGCCGCGCTCTGGGCGGCGGATGCTGCCGATGCAGCTTCAGCAGCATTGTTCTGCGCTTCGTTGGCGGCCGTCTGATTGTGGTGGCCACAGGCGGACAGCGACAAGGCCAGTGCCGAAGCGAGCGAAGCTGCGAGGATCGTATGCGTGAGTTTCATGGGAAACCTCCTGGTACGGAAGTGGGGAGTTGCGGCGGGCAAAGCTTCAAAATCTCGAACTCTTATTGAACTGCATTTGTCCGCGCAATGCCAGCATGATTTATTTCACGAGTCAGTAACATTTGCGCGGGTGGCCAGGTTGGGCGCCGATCACGCGGCTCAGATCCGTTCGATCGCGATCGCGGTGGCCTCACCACCGCCGATGCACAACGATGCCACGCCGCGTTTTGCGCCAGCGTGGATCATCGCGTGCAACAGCGTCACCACGATGCGCGCGCCGGTGCATCCGATCGGATGGCCGAGCGCACACGCGCCGCCATGCACGTTGAGTTTGTCGTGCGGAATGGACAGCTCCTGCATGGCCGCCATCGCGACCACCGCGAACGCTTCGTTGACTTCGAACAGGTCCACATCGCCGACTTTCCAGCCGGTCTTTTTCAGCAGTTTCTCGATCGCGCCGACCGGTGCGGTGGTGAACCACTGCGGTTCCTGCGAGTGCGTGGCGTGCGCGACGATGCGCGCCAACGGGTTCACGCCACGCGCCTTGGCGTCATCGGAAGAGAGCAGCACGACTGCCGCTGCGCCGTCGGAAATGCTGGAAGAACTCGCGGCAGTGACGGTGCCGTTCTCCTTGCGGAACGCCGGCTTCAGCGAAGGGATCTTTGCGGGATCGACTTTGCCCGGCGTTTCATCGGTCGAAACCTGCACGTCGCCCTTGCGGCCCGGCACCGTGACCGTGGTGATTTCGTCGGCGAATGAACCGTCCTTCACCGCCGCCTGCGCGCGGCGCACCGATTCGGTCGCGAACGCGTCCTGTTGCTCGCGGGTGAAGTGGTATTTGTCGGCGCAGTTCTCGGCGAACACCCCCATCGACTTGCCGTCGTAGGGATTGGTCAGGCCGTCCCACATCATGTGGTCGACCATCTTGCCGTCGCCGAGACGAATGCCGGTGCGCACCGCCGCCATGTGCGGCGCGTTGGTCATCGATTCCATGCCGCCGGCGACCACCACGTCGGCCGAGCCTGCCTGGATGAGGTCGTGGCCGAGCATGATCGCCTTCATTCCCGAGCCGCACACCTTGTTGAGCGTGGTGCAGCCGGTAGAAGGGGGCAGGCCGGCCGCCAGCGCAGCCTGGCGCGCGGGCGCCTGGCCGAGGTTGGCCGGCAACACGCAACCCATCAGTACTTCGCCGACGTCGCCGGGTGCGATGCCTGATTGCTGCAATGCCGCGCCGATCGCGGCGGCGCCGAGCTTGGGGCTGGGAAAGCCCGTGAACTGGCCGAGGAACGCGCCGATCGGCGTGCGCCTGGCAGCGGCGATGATGATGTCGGACATGATTGGACTCCGGAAAGGACATGTCGTTTGAATCAAGCCGAGCCGCGGGCGGCGTTGGCTCGAATGAAAACGACGTTCGCCTAATTATGCGGCGGATGCTGCGCCGCCGCAAATCTGACCGTATCCGCGAGGGGCCGCTTGGGTGCAGAATGGCACTCCGGATTCGGAATGGATTGGGGTGTGTCATGCGGTGTGAAGTCAGTGCGGCGACGCGGTGCGCCGGTCGTTGGATCGTGCTCGGGTGCCTGGTCGGCGCGCTCGCCGCCTGCGGCGGCGGTGGCAACGGCAATGTGGTTCCAAGCGTCTCGCCGCCGCCGTCTTCTTCGCCGCCGCCGGCGGCCAGCCAGCCGCCGATCGATGCGCAATTGTCGATCACCAATACCTACGCCGCGCATGCGGCGGGCTACACCGGCGCGGGCGTCACGATCGGCGTCGTGGACAGCGGCATCATGCGCAGCAATCCGACGGTGGCAGGGCGCGTCCTCGCTGAATACATCGACGTCGATCCGAGTACCAACAACACCAGCATCGACGACGTGGTCGGCCACGGTACCTGGGTTTCGGAGATCGCGGCCGGTACGTCGTTCGCCAAGTTTCCCGGCGGAATCGCGCCCGGCGCCGATCTGGTGTCGGCGCGGATCATTTCCGACAAGGCGCCGTCCGATCATGGCCAGCCGCCGGCGCAGGTGGGTACGCAGGACGCGCAGTAC
>JBOHYT010000436.1:0-2422 GCA_050738055.1 Rhodanobacteraceae bacterium | reverse complement strand
GAAAGGACGTCAGGACAGGCGCCACGCGGAAGCTCATCGCCGGCATGCTCGGAGTCGGCCTCGAGCAACTGAAGCAGCGCGAACAGCATCGACAGATACGGCGTATGGCCGCGATCACCGCGCTGGCGTTGGTCGTGATGGCGATTACCAGCGTGCTGGCGATCTACGCGTTGATCTCGCGCCACCAAGCCGTCGTCGCGCAACACCAAGCCGTGATCGCGCAACAAGCCGCCCAACGCCGCCAGAAACAGGCCGAGGATCTGGTCAATTTCATGCTGGGCGACCTTTCCGTCAAGCTGCGCCAAGTCGACCGGCTGGACATCCTCAGCACCGTCGACGACAAGGCGATGGCGTACTTCAAGTCGTTGCCGGCCACGGATGTAAACGCTACCGAGTTGGCGCAACGTGCCAAGGCCCTGCAGCGGATCGGCGAAGTGCGAATGGATCGGAGCAAGTTGTCCGACGCGATGGCCGCATTCCAGCAGGCGTTGCGATTGAACAAGCAGCTTGTCGACGCGGCGCCGAACGATGCCATGCGCCAGAACGCCTATGCGGAAAACCTGCTGTGGGTGGGCTTTGCCGACTGGAAAGAGGGCAAGCTTGACTTTGCGGAAGGCGCGTTTACGCAATCGGCCGCCGCACTGGAGCGTGCAGTGGCGCTCGCGCCGTCCGACAACGATGTCGCTCAAAACCTCGACGCCGTTTACGCCGATTTGGGACATGTGGCACAAGCGCGTGGGGAACTGGATATCGCGGAGCGCGAATTCACAAAGGATCAGGCCTTGTGCCAGCGCATGGCGACAAGCCATTCGGGGGACGTTGATTGGGACGACGCCCTGGGACATGCCGATGACAACCTCGCCACGGTCGCACTGATGCGTGGGCACCTGGATTCGGCCATCCAAGGTTATCTGGTTGAACACGGCGAATTGGCGGCTGCCGTAACGCACCACCCGCAAGACGTGCAAATCCAGGACGACCTAATCAGGAGCGACGCCATCCTGGGCCGTACGCTCGCGCTCGCGGGACAAACGCCGAAAGGCACCGCCTATGTAGAATCCGCATTAAAGCTCGGCGAGCAGCGACTGAAATTCGATCCCAGCCACGATGGATGGCGGGCCCATTACTCGTACTACAGCGCACTGCTGGGAACGCTGCGGATGGAGCAGGGGGATATGCGCGCCGCGGGTGCGCCCATCGCTGATTCCATCGCAACGCTGCAAGCCTTGGTCACCAAGGACCACGGCAACGACGAATGGATGGAAGATCTTGTCGATGCACAACTCGCAGGCGCGCGATTTGCGCTGGCACTCCGACAAGACACCAAGGCCGAACAGCTGGCCGAAGTTGCCTTGAAGAGCCTCCGGAAGCCCTTGGCTGACAACCCATCGTCGACGCATTCATTGCGCGACGAGGCAACCGCCCAATTGATACTCGGACAACTTGGAAACTCCGAAGCTGCGGCAAAGCACGACCAGGATGCGCTGGCACTAATGCGCCGAATATCGACGCACTCGTCTGATCCACGCACGCTTGCAGTGCTGACCGAAGCACTGCTCGTGTCGGGCAACGGTAGCGACGCCAACTCGTACATCCTGGAATTGCAAAAAATGGGCTATCGGCCCATCGGCTTTGTCGCGCTATTGCAACAACACGGCATCCACTATCCGGAGAACACTCAATTCAACGCACGCGTTGCGAAGATACTGCGATCGAACGCCGTTGATCCGAGCACAGCACGCCCCGGGATGACCGTCGTCGAAAAATCCGTTTCCAGCCACCGAGGAAGAAAGCCGTGAACAATTGCCCCGCCTATAAGTCCTACCAAATCAAGGTGTCGTTCGTCGAAGGTCAAGTCATCTGCGATCCCAACCCACGGGACATCCCACAAGACGTCATCGCGACAATTACGTGGTACCCGGTGGGCAGCAGCAACTTTACGTTCCTGCAGTTCGAATGGACGAACAAGAACGGATTTCTGTCGCAGGACCCCATCATTCACCCGAAATGTGTCATCGCAGCCGTCAACAACACGGGGTCCAATGGCGCGCACAAGCGGCGCACCGACGGCGCATGGCCGTACATCTTGAAGATCCAGGTAGGCGACCGGGTATACCAATCGGGGAAGGACACCGTGGAGGATGGGAAACCGATCATCAACAATCAATAGCTGCCTCGCAACACGCAATCCAATTGCCGTTGGAGCCACAGTCGTTTCACCGCGGCAATCCGCCGCATCCAGAAACAGCCGATCACAACGCCACCCATGAACGCCCCGAACAAAATGTGACGCCGTTCACGATTGGTGTTAGGCTCGCCGTTGCCCGCCACGACTGAGCACTTTCGGGTTCCCGACCCTCCCAGCCTCGACGAGGGTTCCCCGGTTCGCATCCGGGAGGAGCGTCGCATGCCCGAGTCGTCG
>JBOHYT010000435.1:0-10980 GCA_050738055.1 Rhodanobacteraceae bacterium | reverse complement strand
CCGGTGGCTACCATGAAGAGCGGTAGGGCGGAACCAGCGAAGCGGTTTCCGCCGGATTCGCCCTTGGCGGAAGCGGCTGCGCCGATTCCGCCCTACCAAACTACCGTCAGCGGGTCGTGGATCGTCTCACAAGAAGGCGGAAGCGATGGGTTACACCCACCTTCCGATCGCCGCACGAGAAAAAGGCTATACAGATCAGCTACTTATTTTTGTTTCTTGAGAGGTACAAAGCTAAAGTCATCCCAGCATTGCCAACTTCGATCCAACTTCAGATGTATGTAGTGCCGAAACAGACTCGACCTGACCCGAGGAGAACATCATGAACGTACGGTTTGAACGTAGTGGTCCCCTGACCGAACTGAGCAGCTATCCGCAGTGGGCTCAGGACATGGTTGGAAAGTGTGACATAGTCAAGAAAACCGTTGTCGATCACGAGTTGTGGAGAACTATGTGCACCGGCACGGATCCGGCGATCACGCCGAGATTCGTGATCGGTGCTTGGCCGGCAATCGAACGCTTCCCTTGCTACATGGCGCGGAGTCTCTTAAAGACTCGATACGGGCGCACAGAAGGAGAAAATCTTGCCCGCCGCTGGTTGGTTCGCAATATACGCGTCGAGCAGAATCACGCAGAATATTGGTTGCACTGGGCCGAAGGCGCTGGCGTGCGACGCGAAATGGTATTGCACGGATCGCTGCCCGCAGGAACGCAGGCGCTCGCGAACTGGTGCGAAGAAATTAGTAGTCGCGGTACGCTTGCGGCCAGCCTCGCCGCCGTCAACTATGCCGTCGAGGGCGCGACGGGCGAATGGTCGCGTATCCTGTATGAGAGCGAGAGCTTCGCGGCGCAGTATCCGAAGCCGGCCCGCCGCAGCAGTCTGCGATGGCTGCAGTTGCATGCCGCCTACGATGATACCCATCCGTGGGAGGCTCTCGAACTCGTTTGCACGCTCTTGGGCGGCGCACCCGGTTCGGCGGAGGTCACACACATTGCCGAATGCATCAAGCGTACCTATGTCGCCATGCGAATCCTGGGTGACCGGTCAGTGGACGGAGGTCGCGCCATGGAGGCTGCAGACGTTTACGAGGTCGCCGCAGCCTGATCGATGACGGTTGGTATGAAAAATGCTTGCCACGAGAGGTGCCTGACCCATACAAGATACCCATCATGCCCACGCGTAGCCCCTCCTGCCGGCCCCGGCGAACTCCGATGGTGAGGCGTCTATTACCACTCGTCTACGCGTTGGTGGCGGTAGTGGCGCTTATCCTGTTGCTGACGTGGGCCACTGTGCAGGTCCAGACTGCGCTCGCCGGTTTTCTCAACGGCGAGAGTCTGTGGTCGAAGGCGCAGAAGCAGGCGACGATTGACTTGTTAAGCTACGCAGCCACCGGCAACACCACGGACTATGCCGATTTCCAGAAAAACTATGCAGCCCTGAATGCACTGCGCTCGGCGCGCGACATGGTTTTGTCGGGACACTTCGAGTACCAATCCGTTGAGGACGAGATGCGTCGCGGGAACGCCATGACGGTCGCCGTCCCCGGAGCGATCTTCATGTTGCATCATTTCGCGGGCGTCCCCTACTTGCGCAATGCGTTGGGTGAATGGCAAGCCACGGACGCTGCCATTACGGCACTGGGCTCGATCGCCGACGCCCTTCATCATGCACTCGCTGACGGAACCCTGACGCTCGCAGAGAGATCTCATCAACGCGATCGTATCATGGCGCTCAACGCGTTCATCGAACCACACGCCAATCAGTTCTCACTCAACATTGCTGGAGGCGCGGTTTGGAGTGGCAGGGTACTGCTCAGCGGCATCATTCTCTTCGCCGCCATCGCAATCGCCCTGTGGCTGTGGATGGCACGCCGGGTGCTGGCACGCATCCGCGGTACCGAGGAACGCTACCGCCTGCTGTTCGACAGCGCCCCAGACGCGATCGTGATGGTCGACGAGCATAGTGGTCGCATCGTCGACGCGAACCGCACCGCCGGCGCGTGGATGGGTCGCGAGCCCAAGACCCTGCTGGGCAGCTCCTATGCCGATCTGTTCGAGACCCGTGAATTGCGCGAGGGCCTGCCGGGCGAGGGAGAGTTGCGCGGGCCCGGCGGCCATACACGCCCGGTCGAGACGCAGTCCAGCATGGCGGTCTGGGGCGCGCAACTGGTGCGTCAGGCGATCATCCGTGACATTTCCGAACGGGTGGAGAGCGACCGGGAGCGCCGTATCGCCGCCGAGGCACTGGCCGGGATCGCCGAGGGCGTACTGATCGCCGATGCGACCCGGCAGATCGTTTCCGTCAATGCCGCCGCCACCCAGATCACCGGGTTCACCCCGGAGCTTTTGGTGGGCATGCGATTGGACGATACGCGCCGGATGCACGATGGCGGCCCGCTGCCTGCCGCGATCTGGGACGAGATCATCGCCACCCACCACTGGTCCGGTGAAGTCGAGAGCCGGCGCCGCGACGGCAGCAGCTATTCCGAGAAGCTCAGCATCAGCACGATCCGTGACGCCGAAAATCGGGTTCAGCATTACGTCGCCGTGTTCAGCGACATCTCGGTGGCCAAGGCCGACCAGTTCCGCCTGCAGCACATGGCCGCGCATGACCCGTTGACGGGGCTCGTCAACCGCGCCGAGTTCCAGCGCCGCTGCGAAGCCGCCATCGAGAGCGCGGCCAAGGACCGCCGCGCCGCGGTGGTGCTGTTCATCGACCTCGACGCCTTCAAGTTCGTCAACGACAGCTACAGCCACGCGGTGGGGGACAGCCTGTTGAAGCTGGTTGCCGAGCGGATCCGGCACCAGTTGCGCGGGGACGCCATCACCGGCCGCATTGGCGGCGACGAATTCACGGTGCTGCTGCCGCGGCTGGTGCTGCGCGAGGACGCCGCTGCGCTTGCGGACCGCATGGTCTCGGCGCTTTCCGAACCCTTCACGGTCGAGGGCTACGAAATCGTGCTGGGCGCCAGCATCGGCATCGCCGGATATCCGCTGGATGGCAACGACGCGCAAACGCTGATTGCCAATGCGGATGCTGCGATGTATGCCGCGAAGGTCGAGGAACGCAATGCGTGGCGTTTCTACATGCCGACCATGCAGGCCGATACCCGCCACCGGCTGATGATGGCGGGCGAGCTCCGGCAGGCGCTGCAGAAAGACCAGTTCCGGCTGCTCTACCAGCCGAGCGTGGAATTGCGCACCGGGCGCATCGTCGCGGCCGAGGCGTTGTTGCGTTGGGATCATCCCGAGCGCGGCGAAGTGGGCCCGACCGAGTTCATTCCCGTCGCCGAGAGCATCGGCATGATCCACCGCATCGATGAATGGGTGATGCAGGCGGTGTGCGCGCAAATCCGCGAATGGGGCGCATCGGGAGTTCCGCCGATCCGGATCGCAATCAACGTGTCGGCGCGCTGGTTCGGGCATCCGGGCTTCATCGAGAGCATCCGCCGCGCACTGCAGATGAACGGGGTCGCGCCGCAGCGCATCGTGCTGGAAATCACCGAAGGCGCCATGCTGCGCCTTGGCGAGGAAACCGAGCACACGATGCGCGCACTGCACGCGCTCGGCATCGGCGTGGCGATCGACGATTTCGGCACCGGATACTCGTCGATGGCGTACCTCAAATTGCCGGCGGTCGCCTACCTCAAGATCGACCGGTCCTTCGTCAGCGGGCTGCCCGGCAATGTCAACGACGCGGCCATCGCCACCGCGATGCTGGCGATGGCCGGCAGCCTTGGCCTCGTGACCATCGCCGAGGGCGTTGAAACCGAGGCGCAGCACGAGTTCCTGGCGCGTGCCGGGAGCACCGAAGGCCAGGGATACCTCTACTCGTACCCGCTGCCGCCGACCGCGCTTGAGCACATGTTGCGCCCGCGGCAGCAGGTCGTCAGCGCCAAGCTGAAGGTGGTGCCGCCCTGCCGCAGCTGATTGCGACGTGCGGCGTCAGCGATTCCGGTAGGTGATGCGCCCCTTGGTGAGATCGTAGGGCGTCATCTCGACCTTGACCTTGTCGCCGGTGAGGATCCGGATGTAGTGCTTGCGCATCCGGCCGGAGATGTGCGCGGTGACGACGTGCCCATTCTCGAGCTGCACGCGGAACATGGTGTTGGGCAGGGTCTCCTGCACCGTACCTTCCATTTCGATGACGTCGTCTTTGGCCATGGGTTGCGCAATGCGCGAGGCGGATAATCGCCTAGTGTAACGTGACACCGTGCCGCGTGAAAGCGCATGGATGCGAACCCGCGCGAAGCGCGCCGTCGATGGCGTCCCGCGCGGGCGGTCGGCGCGGTGCGCCATGCTACATTGGCGCGCATTTTCCAAAGGTGCGCCATGCGCGTCGTCTGCTTCCATCCAGCCCGCGAACCGCTGATGTGTGGCGAGGGTCCGGTGCGCGTCGGTTGTGCGCCAGACGATACCATCGTGCTGGCGGGCCCGGGGGTGGAAGAACGTCACCTCACGATCGTCGCCGACGCGCGCGGTCTGGTGCTCACGGTGCGTCCCGGTTGCCAGCGCGTCTATGTCAACGCACGTGCGGTGCGCGAAAGCGCACTTTTGCATTACGGCGACACCATCACCCTTGGTGCCAGCAAGCTGCTGGTGGCATCCAATGCCGCGCCGCCCGATGCGAAGCAGGACGCAAGGCCGGATACGGTGGTGGGCGACGTGGTGCTCAGGATCGTGTCCGGGGCAGCGTCCGGTCAAGCGCTCGCGGTCGCGCCGGAGTTGCAACTGGGCTCCGGAAGCCGTCATTTTGGCGACCTGTCTTATGGCTGCCGGGTCGCGAGGACCGCCGACGGGCTGGTCTTCGAGTCCGGAAGCAACCTGCCGCGGGTCAACGGCTGGCGGCGCGACCGCGTCGCGCTGGCGCCGAATGATCAGATCGCGCTGGGTGAGCACCGGCTCATCGTCGAAGCGCCGGGCCTCGAGTATGCGCGGCACCTGGCATCCTTGCCGCCACCGGCGCCACAGCCGCCGGAGGTGCGGGAGGAGGACGAACCTTCGTCTTCCTCCGAAATCTGGTGGCTGATTGGCGCCGCGGTCGTCCTGGCGGCAGTCATCGCACTGTTTCTGTATTTTCGCTGGTAACCATCGCAAATCCGTGAGCGAGGATCCTCGAGCCATGTCGCGAACGTGGAATTTCAGTGCCGGGCCGGCCGCCATGCCGGAGGAAGTGTTGCGGCGCGCGCAAAAGGAGCTGCTGGAGTGGAACGGGGCACACGCATCGGTGATGGAGGTCAGCCATCGCGGCACGGCGTTCATGGAAATGGCTGCCCGCGGCGAAGCGGACCTGCGTGAACTGCTGGCGATCCCGACGAACTACAGGGTGTTGTCACTGCCGGGCGGCGCAACCCAGCACTTCGCGCAGATCCCGATGAACCTCGCAGCGGACGGGCAGCCCGCGGACTACATCGTCACCGGCCACTGGGGGGAGAAGGCGGTAGCCGAAGGTGCGTGCTACGCGGACACACGCGTCGCGGCAAGTTCCAGGCGGGACGGCTATACGTCCATTCCGGAGCGTGCGTCCTGGGATCTCGACCCCAAGGCCGCCTACGTCCACATCACCACCAACGAGACCATCCACGGCGTCGAGCTGCGCGAAGTTCCCGACACGGGCCAGGTGCCATTGATCGCCGACATGTCCTCGGACATCCTCTCGCAGCCGTTGGACGTGTCGAAGTTTGGCCTGATCTACGCCGGCGCGCAGAAGAACATCGGGCCTTCCGGGCTGGTGGTGATGATCGTGCGCGAGGATCTGCTCGACCGCCGCCCACGCAGGCTGCCGAAAATATTCCGCTACGCCGAGCAGGCGGCCGCGGGTTCGATGCTGAACACGCCGAACACCTGGGCCTGGTATCTGGCCGGCCTCACGTTCCAGTGGCTGAAGGCGCAGGGTGGCCTCGCCGAAATGGGCCAGCGAAACCAGACGAAGTCGTCGCTTTTGTATGCAGCGATCGACGGCTCGGGAGGCTTCTACCGAAATCCGGTCGTGCCTGCGGCGCGATCGCGGATGAACGTGATCTTCCATCTGCGCGACCCCGCGCTCGAACCCGTGTTCGTGGCAGAGGCCGGGGCGGCTGGCCTGTTGGCGCTGAAAGGCCACCGCGCGCTCGGCGGTATCCGCGCGTCGATCTACAACGCGATGCCGATCGAAGGCGTGCGCGCCCTGTGCGGTTTCATGGCCGAATTCGGGCGCACCCATGGTTAGTTCGGCGCGGGTTAGTTTGACGCGGGCCAGTTCGACGCGCATCGATGAACCCGTTGGTCCGTTCGACGCGGCGACCCTTGCGAACGCCGCGATCGGGAAGTTGCGGGCCTACGACCCTGGCCATGATCTGCCGGCGCTGCGCGCGCGGTTCGGCGCTTCGCTCGCGGAACTTGGCTCGAACGAGAACCCGATGGGGCCCGGTCCTCGCGCTTTGCGGGCGATGCGCGCGGCGCTCCCGGAAGCGTTCCGTTATCCCGACGCGCGTGGCACGGTACTGAAACGTGCGTTGTCGCAGCTCCTCGGGGTATCGCCAGAACGCATCGCGCTCGGCAACGGCTCGCATGAATTGCTGATGCTGCTCGCGCAATGTTTCGCGGACCCGCGCCATCCGGTCGTGTATTCCGAATTCGGCTTCGCGGTATTTCCGATCGCGGCGGCCGCTGCCGGTGCGCGCGCGATCCGGGTGCCGGCGCTGCCGCGCCGCCATCGGCAAGCGCCGCTGGGGCACGACCTCGACGCGATGGTCAAGGCCGTGCGCCGGAACACGCGGATCGTGTATCTCGCCAACCCGAACAATCCCACCGGCACCTGGTTCGACGACGCGCAGTTGGAGAGGATTCTGGAGAATGTGCCGCGCGAGGTGCTGGTGGTGGTCGACGAGGCGTACCACGAATATGTCGAGGCACCGGGGCTGACGAGCGCACTCGGGCTTGCCGGGCGCTTCCCGAACCTGGTCGTCACGCGCACCTTTTCCAAGGCGTACGGATTGGCAGGCCTGCGGGTCGGCTATCTCGTCGCGCACGCCTCGGTGGTCGAGGTACTGGAACGCCTGCGCGAATCCTTCAACGTCAACGGCGTGGCCCTGGCAGGCGCCGCGGCAGCACTCGCGGACAAGCCCTGGCTCGCCAAGGTGCGCGCCTTCAATCGCGCGGAGCGCGAGTGGTTGCGCGGCGAGATGCTGGAGCGCGGCTTCCACTGCCTGCCTTCGCAGACCAATTTCCTGTTGTGCGTGCTGCCGCGCGATGCGGCGAGACTGGAGCGCTTCCTGTTCGAGCGGGGCGTGGTGGTGCGACCGATGGATGGCTACGGTTTGCCGCGCGCGTTGCGGATCAGCGTGGGCAAACGCGCCGAGAATCGCCGTCTGCTGCGGGCGCTCAGCGCATTCGTTGCGGTGCGGAACCCATGAAGCGGGTCGATTGGGTGAGCGCACCGGTTGCCGCTCCGCTGCGCGGTGCGGTGGTGGTTCCCGGCGACAAATCGATTTCGCATCGCGCGATCATGCTGGCGTCGCTGGCGGACGGCACTTCGCACATCCGCGGCTTCCTGGAGGGGGAGGACACACGCGCGACGGCGCGCATCTTCGGGCAATTGGGCATCCAGATCGACGCCCCGGCGCCCGGTGAGCGGCTGGTTCACGGAGCCGGGCTCTACGGTCTGCACGCGCCGGATGATGTGCTCGACTGCGGCAACTCCGGAACCGCGATGCGCCTGCTCACGGGCCTGCTGGCGGGGCAATCCTTCGATGCCACGCTGGTTGGCGACGTGTCGTTGTCGAAGCGGCCGATGCAGCGGGTGACCGAGCCGCTGGGACGGATGGGCGCGACGATCGAGACCGGTGAAGGCGGGGTGCCGCCCTTGCGGATACGTGGCAGCCGACGCCTGCGCGGCATCGAGTACACGCTGCCGGTCGCGAGCGCGCAGGTGAAGTCGGCAGTGCTGCTGGCCGGACTATACGCGCAGGGGGAAACCGTCGTGATCGAATCGCGGCCGACCCGCGACTACACCGAGAGGATGCTGGCCGCGTTCGGTTGGCCAATCGAATTCTCGCCTGGCCGCGCCGTGGTGACGGGTGGCCATGCCTTGCGCGCCATCGACGTCGAGGTCCCTGCGGATTTTTCCTCCGCGGCGTTTTTCATGATTGCAGCCGGGCTCGTGCCGGGATCGGAACTCTGCCTGCACGCGGTGGGCATGAATCCGCGCCGCACGGGACTGCTGCACGTGTTGCGTGCAATGGGTGCGAATATCATCGAGAGCAACCCGCGAACTGCCGGCGGTGAGCCAGTGGCGGACCTGATCGTCCGGCACGCCCCGCTGCACGGCATCGAGGTGCCCGCCGAACACGTCACCGACATGATCGATGAATTCCCGGCGCTGTTCGTGGCCGCGGCGTTCGCCGAAGGCACGACGGCGATCCGCGGCGCTTCGGAACTGCGCGTCAAGGAATCTGACCGCATTGCAGTGATGGCGACGGGCCTGCGTGCGCTCGGCGCGCGGATCGAGGAGACTCCCGACGGTGCGACGA
The DNA here is from genome assembly GCA_050738055.1 of Rhodanobacteraceae bacterium. GTDB lineage: Bacteria > Pseudomonadota > Gammaproteobacteria > Xanthomonadales > Rhodanobacteraceae > 66-474. The sequence continues at coordinate 2,473 of JBOHYT010000435.1, read as the reverse complement.
TCGAAGGCGGGCGCTTGCGCGGGGGAACGGTGGATTCACGGAGCGACCATCGTTGCGCGATGGCGTTCGCGATAGCCGGTGCCCTGGCGGACCGCGAAGTCACGATCGCCGACTGCGCGAATGTCGCGACATCCTTTCCCGGCTTCCCCGAACTGGCGTGTGGCTGCGGTCTTGCGATCGACCAGCCCGCGGAGCGCGATTGACGTCTTCGCATGATCTCTGGTGTATCGAATCGACAACATGACCGTGAGCGACGAACCCGTCATCGGCATTCCGGACGAGTCCGGCGTGCGCCTCGAGCGCAACCGTATCGAGGGCACGGAAGGCGAGCGACCGATTGGCAAGCCGCCCGAAACCTGCTAACGTACGTACGTACACTCATAGAAGATGCTTCCATGCAGGAATCCGTGACCCTGACCGAACTTCGCCAGCGGCTGTTCCAACTGGCTGACCATGTCATCGAATCCGGCGAACCGCTCGTGATCGAACGGCGCGGAGTGCGCTTGCGGCTGGTTCGCGAGGATGCCGCGAAGGATCAGGGCGGCCGGATCGCGCGGATCAAGCCGCGCGCACAATCGGTCGTGGTGGGGCCGCCGCTCGACCCGCACGAGTCGCCGGCCCGGTGGACCGGCGATGCGCTGGCCAAGGTGGCTGAGCCCGCGGCACCGGGGTGGCGTGGGCGCGGGAAGTCCCGCAGGCGACCCCATTCGTGATCATGCTCGATACCCATATCGTGGTCGCGCTCTACGACGGCCGAACGGCGGGATTGAGCGGCAAGACCTTGCGGGCCTTGGACCGCCAGCCGGTGTCGATTTCGCCGGCGGTGCTGCTGGAGCTTGAATTGCTCCACGAAATCGGGCGTGTACGGATTGGCGGGGCGGCGATCGTAGGTCACATGGAGACGCAGCTCGCCGTGCGGCTGGCCGGAGAACGCTTCCGTGACGTCGCAGCCGAAGCGCTCGCGCTCGGTTTCACACGCGATCCATTCGATCGGTTGATCGTGGCGCATGCCGCGTTGTTGAAAGCCGACTTGGTGACCCACGACTCGCTGCTCGCGCGCCATTACCCGGCGGTGCTGCAGTAATCCCCGGAAGAGCCAGCGTGTCGACCGCCGCCATTCCCGTCCTGACCATCGACGGACCCTCGGGTGCCGGCAAGGGCACCATTGCCCGCGCGGTGGCCGACCGGTTGGGTTGGCACCTGCTGGACTCGGGCGCGATCTACCGGGCAGTCGGCCATGCAGCCAGCAAGGCTGGTCTGGACCTCGCCGATGCCGGCGCGGTGGCGCGCTGCGCGGGCGCGACCCGGATCGAGTTCCACGACCCTGGCGATGGGGGCGACACCGCGGTGATCATCGATGGTCTGGATGCCACCGACGCGATCCGCACCGAAACCGCCGGCGCAGCGGCGTCCCGCATCGCCGCACAGCCGGCCGTACGCGGCGCGCTGATTGCCAAGCAGTTGGCGTTCCGCAAGGCGCCCGGACTGGTGGCGGACGGGCGCGACATGGGTACGGTGATCTTTCCGGATGCCGCGTACAAGGTCTTTCTCACAGCCAGCGCCGCCGAGCGCGCGGACAGGCGTTATAAGCAGTTGAGGGCAAAGGGACTTCACGTTACACTAGCCAACCTTTTGCACGAGATCGAACTGCGCGACGCACGGGATGCGTCGCGCGCGGTCGCCCCGTTGCGGGCGGCGGCCGATGCCGTGGTGATCGATACCACCGGTCGGCCGATCGCAGCGGTGGCCGATGCGGTGCTCGCGCTCGTGCACAAGGCCCGGTAGATCCACACCCCGTGCCGCGTTCGCGCGGCGTCATCTGAACGGATGCCCAGCATCCCCCAACCGGCGGACCGCCGCCCGTGGAGCAAACGTTACATGGAACTTGCAGGCGTCGCGGTCCATTCCCAACCTGGAATCCACATGACCGAAAGTTTTGCCGAGCTGTTTGAACAGAGCCAGTCGCTGGCCAAATTGAAACCCGGATCGATCGTCTCCGGCATCGTCATCGAAATCCGCCCCGATGTGGTGGTGGTGAATGCCGGACTGAAATCGGAGGGCATCGTCCCGATCGAGCAGTTCAGGACCGAAGACGGCGAGCTGGAAGTCGACGTCGGCGACGAGGTGAAGGTTGCGCTTGATGCGATCGAGGACGGCTTCGGCGAAACCAAGCTGTCGCGCGAGAAGGCCAAGCGCTCGATGGTGTGGGACGAACTCGAACAGGCATTCGGCGACGAGCAGGCCGTCACCGGCCGCATCAACGGCAAGGTCAAGGGCGGCTTCACCGTGGACATCCACGACGTGCGCGCGTTCCTGCCGGGCTCGCTGGTCGACGTGCGCCCGGTGCGCGATCCGGCCTATCTCGAAGGCAAGGATCTGGAATTCAAGATCATCAAGCTCGACCGCAAGCGCAACAACGTGGTGGTCAGCCGCCGCGCGGTGGTCGAAAGCGAGCACTCCGAGGAACGCGAGC
>JBOHYT010000434.1:0-8138 GCA_050738055.1 Rhodanobacteraceae bacterium | reverse complement strand
GCCGGGAGGCGGCTCATGTTGAGAAGCAGGCCGACGAATTGCGCGTCGTTCAGGTTTTGCAGGGCCGAGTTCAGCGCGTTCTGGCGGGTGCGACCCGCGGCCACCACCACCACGACCTGGCCCATGCGCGCCACCAAGGCCGGCGATTCCGCGGCTACCAGCAACGGAGCGGAATCGAACACCACCAGCCGTCGCCGGTTCCGGCCGCTGAATTCCTGGAGCACGTATTCCATCCGGAGGCTGCCGAACAGTTCAGCGGCGAGGGCATTGGATTCACCGGCCGGGACCACCAGCAGATTCGGAACATCCGTTCGCACGATCACCTCGGCGGGCCGTCGTCCCTCGTCCGCCAGAACGTCCATCAGGCCCACCTGACCCTCCAGTCCCAACACCCGGGTGATATCGGACTTCGGCACATCGCCGTCGACCAGCAACACCTCGAAGTCCGGATCGCGCGCAAGGCTGAGTGCCAAGTTCACGGCGGTAAACGTCTTGCCTTCGCCCGGCGCCGCGCTGCTTACCGCAATGCGCTCGGCGTGGGTGACGGCCCGCACCCCCTTTCCCGTCACGTTGTCCAGCAGTGGCCGCTTGATGCGTCGCAACTCGTCGGCGAGTCGGTCGCGCGCCCCGGCATCGGCGGGCAGCAAGCCCGCGTGCTCGAGCGCCCAGGAATCCACGTGCCACGGCGGCGCGATCTCGGTGCCGGGTTCCGCCTGCCGCGCCCGCTCCTGCAAGCGCTGGACCGTCGCTTCGGCGCGCGGCGGCTCGATGCCTGTGTACGGATCTGCTTCGCGCCTGCGCTCCTGCAGACGCTCGATCGACGTCGCCGCGCCGACTGCCGGGGCCTCGACATGCGGTATCTCTGCGCTCTCCGACCGAATCACCGGTTCGGGCTGCAGAGCCTTGAGTTTCTCAGCGGCCTTCTCGACGATGCTCATGCGCCCCCCATTACGAAGAAATGCTGCACCAGATTCGTAAGCGGACCATGAAAGGCCAATCCCACCACCAGCACCACCGCCAGCAAGCCAGCGCCTGCACAGAACCCGACCACCTCGCGGCGCTGATCCTCACGACGCGTCCGCGACACGATCAGGCTGAAAGCGCCGAGCACCGGATAATCGCCCGAGGCCCGCAGCCCTTTGAGGCTGACGAACACCGGCCTGATCTTGTGCATGAAGTAGGCAAAACCGGCCCCCAGGGCCACCGCCAGAACGAACACCACCAGCAGCAGCAGGCCGCGTTTGGGACTGGACGGCTGCAACGGCACGGCGGGCGGATTGATGATGCGGAACTTGAGGTTGTTTCCGGTCTGCGTCGCGTCCTGTGACAGATGGGCGGTGTTCAAACGTGCCACGAGTTCGTCGTACTGCTTCTTGGTAACGTCGTAGTTGCGCGTGAGTTTCTGCAGGCTGGCCTGCACATTGGTGATCTTGTCCACGTTGCCCTTCAGAGCGGCAAGCTGCTGCTTCTGCAGGGCGATTTGCGTTGCCAGTGTCCGGATGGTGACTTGGGAGGTATACAGGGATTTCTGCATCTCCTGGTACACCGGATTGTTCGAGGCCACGGACATCATCGAGCTGCCGGCGACATTCTTCTTGATCGCTTCGCGGCGCGCCTCGAGTTGCGTGATCATGCGCCGCGTGGAAACCACGTCGGGATATTGGTCGGTGTAACTCAGCAAGAGCTTGTTGAGTTGCGCCTGGTAGGTCGCGATCTGCTGATCGATCGCCTGGGTGCGCGGGTCGATTCCCGACGAACCAGACCCATTCGCCATGGCGCGCATCTGCTGCTCGGTGGTCGCGCGAGCCGCGACCGCGGTGTCGTACTGGCTTTGCAGGTTCTGCAATTGGGTTTCGGCGCCCTGCAAGCGCGTGAAATAACTGCTTCCGCCCTGGTTGGGGATGTAGCCGACGTTGGCTTTCTGGAAGGCGGCGAGCCGGGCTTCGGCGTCGTTGAGCCTATTGCCGTAGTCGTCGACCTGCTGCTGCAGGAAATCCTGCGCTTGCGCCGTGGAGGCATTGTTCGCCCCCAGGGTTTTGTTCATCAGAACGTTCAGGAACGACTGCACCACTTTTTGCGCCATGTGGCGGTCAGGATCGCTGTAGCTGAGATCGTAGAGATCCTGGGTACCCGCGCCCCTGATGGTGACGTCATGGCCAAGCTTCGCCAGCAGCGCATCCTTGTCCGTCGGCGTGGTGGCGCGTACGGACAAACCGGTCTTGTCCGCGACTTCCTCGAGATTGGGACGCGAAAGCAGGGTATGGGTAATGATCTGCAGGCGCCCGCGCGGGTCCGGCTGCACCGCGATGCCATGGAGCAGTGGGTTCGTCAATGCCTCGGTGTCGGCATACACCTGGGCAGTAGCCTCGTACTTGTTCGGGAGGCCGAACACCAGCAGCGCACCGACGACCATCACGCACCACGCGAGGACCAGCGCATGCCAGCGGTAGCGCCAGGTCGCGCGCACCTCCAGCAGCACCTGCTGATAGAGTTCGTGTAGATCGATCGACTTTTGCTGCATGGCTTTCTCTATCACGACGTCATGGACCGCTGCGTTGCAAGACCCGTGCCCGTCGCATCAAAACAACGATTCGGGAATGATCAGGATGTCACCCGGGTGCATGCGAACGTTGTCCTTGATCGTGCCGTTCATCAGGTCGCCGAGGCGCACCGGGATGGTGGTTTCCTGACCGTCGGGCAGGTGGCGGACGATCTTGGCCTTGTTGCCGGCGGCGAACTTGGTGAGCCCGCCTACGTCGATCATCACGTCAAGCAAGGTCATGCCGCTGCGATACGGCACGGCCTTGGGGGTCGCCGCCTGGCCGACCACGCGCACCTGCTGGCTGTAGGCACCCACGAAACCCTTGACGATCACCGTCACCAGCGGGTCACGGATGTAGCGGCTCAGGTCCTTTTCCAGGGCGTCCGCCAATTCGTCCGGCGTCTTGCCGGCGGCCATGATCGATTGCACCAGCGGGATCGAGATGCGCCCGTCGGGACGCACCGGCACGGTGGTGGTCAGGGTGGGATTGTCGCGCACGAAGATCTCCAGCGAGTCCCCCGGACCGATGATGTAGCGCTCAACCGGCGGCGCCGTGGTCGCCGGCTCGCGGACGGTCGGGGCAGTGGTGCACGCGCCCAACAGCAGCAAAGCCGCGGTCAGGATCAACCACAAGACATGATTTCGCGGTAGCGGTTTCACTTGCCGTTTCTCCTTGGGGTTTTTTCAGCGCGCGCCGCGGCCGAACAACACGACTTCCACGGTCTGGACCAAGATGGCCAAGTCGAACACGAAGTTGTGGTTCTTGACGTAGAAGAGGTCGAACTTCAGCTTTTCCTCGGCGTCTTCGAGCGACGAGCCGTAGGGATAGCGCAATTGCGCCCAGCCCGTCAGGCCTGGCTTCACACAATGCCGCAATGGGTAATAGCGGATGCGGGTATTGAAGTCGTCGACGAACTGCGGCCGCTCGGGGCGCGGACCGATGATGCTCATGTCGCCGCGCAGCACGTTCCACAACTGCGGCAGCTCGTCCAGGCGCGCCTTGCGGATGAAACGTCCGACATGGGTCACGCGGTGGTCGTTCTCGGTTGCCCAGCGCGCCACGCCGTCGCACTCGGCGTCGGTGCGCATGCTGCGGTACTTGATCACGTCGAACCGCTTGCCGTATTCGCCGATCCGCTCCTGCCGGTACAGGACCGGCGCGCCACGGCCCGATTCGAGGCGGATCGCCAGCGCCGTGATGAGCATCAACGGCCAGGTAACGGCCATCACCAGCAGCGCCATCGAGATGTCGAAGGCACGCTTGATCGTGCGGCGCACCGGAGAGCTGTTGAAGCCGTTGGAAAACACCAGCCACGACGGATTGGTGAGATCCATCTTGATGGTGCCCGCTTCGCGTTCGACGAATTCCGCGAGCTCGGTCACCGCCATCCCGCGCTGCTTGCATTCCAGCAGCGCCTCCACCGGCAAGGTGCCGCGGCGATCATCGGGACCTACCACAATCTCGTCGACGTCAAGTCGGATGGCCCACCTGCACAACGCATCGTCGGGGTGCAGCAACGAGGTCGCCGATACGCCGACCGGATCGGCGCCGATCGGAACGTATCCCAGAATCCTGAATCCGCGCTGGTCGGTCTTGCGGCGCATCTTGCGCGCCACGCCCGCGGCGCGTTTGCCGGCGCCAAGCATCACGACGCGACGCTTGAACAGGTCGGCGTCCACGAACCGCAGGAACAGCACCCGCCACAGCAGGACGGCGATGTACCCGAACGTCAACGCGATCGCCAGCACTCCACGGCCGAGGTACGCGTCCGGGAACGCGTAATACAACACGGTCAGCGCGACGCCACCCAGCACGAACGCGACGCTCTGACGACTCACGCGTCCGAGCCACCCGGCACGCAGGTGGACCTGGTACAGGCCGAGCGCCGCCATCGCCAGGATCAGGATCCCGCCGACCAGTGGCGCACGCCAATGCAATGCCTGGCTGAAGGCCGCCTGGGTATCAGCGTGCCCCCAATAGCGCAGAATCACCGACGCGTAGACGCCACCGGTGAGGATGCCGAACTCGACCAATACCAACAAAAGCTGCCAGTGCAGTGCCCGTTTTCGGAACAATCGAAACATGTCGACGCTCCCTTCCTTGTTGTGTTGCCCTGCGTCGGTGGTCAGCCCGGTCGCGATGGGACAGTTCTTGGTTGTTTTGCCCTGCGTCGGTGGTCAGCCCGTTCCGCGGTGGGACGGCCTTTATACCACAACCGTGACGCAGTTCAAAGATTGGACAATCATGAACGAGGGTCGATGCAAGGAGCGTGCCCGCGAGAAAGTGAATGAAAAAACTCTTTCACGGAGCGTTCCATGTATCTTGTCGATTTTTCCGATTGTCCAAACCCCCATGTGCGGAATCGTCGCTGCCTGCACCGAACGTGACGTCGTCCCGATCCTGCTTGCCGGCTTGCATGCCCTGGAATACCGCGGCTACGACTCGGCCGGTCTGGCGGTACTGGACGGCGGTCGCCTGACCCGGCTGCGTACGCCCGGCAAGGTTTCCAGCCTCGACGCGTTGTGGCAGGCCTCGCCGACCCACGGGCGCACCGGCATTGCGCATACCCGCTGGGCGACCCACGGGGTTCCCAACGAGGCCAACGCGCATCCGCACCTCTCGCGCGACACGGTCGCGGTGGTCCACAACGGCATCATCGAGAACCATGCGGAACTTCGCGCCGAGTTGCAGGCGGCGGGGTATTCGTTCAGTTCGGAAACCGACACCGAAGTCATCGCGCATCTGGTACACAAGCTGGTGGCGGAAGGCAAGGGCCTGCGGGAAGCCGTCTCGGAAGCCACCCGCCGGTTGCGCGGCGCGTACGCGATCGCGGTCCTGCATGCCGGCGCGCCGGGGCACGTGGTTGGCGCGCGCCGCGGCAGCCCGTTGTGCGTCGGCGTCGGGATCGGCGAGCACTTTCTGGGCTCGGACGTACAGGCGCTGATCCAGGTGACCAACCGGATCGTGTACCTGGACGACGGCGACACCGTGGAAATCACACCCGACTCGCTGGCGATCCATGACGCGACCGGCCGGAGGGTCACCCGCCGCGTGCGCGAAAGCGACTTGTCGCTGGACGCGGTCGAACGCGGCGACTTCCGCCACTACATGCTGAAGGAGATCTTCGAGCAGCCGACCGCGGTCGCCAACACCCTGGAAGGCCGGATCGCCGATGGCCACGTGCTGCCCAACATCTTCGGCGTCGACGCCGACCAGTTGTTGCAGCAGGTGCGCCACGTGCACATCGTCGCCTGCGGCACCAGTTACCACGCCGGGATGGTCGCGCGCTACTGGCTGGAAGGCATCGCGGGCATTCCATGCACGGTCGAAGTGGCCAGCGAATACCGCTACCGCCACGTGGTGGTGATGCCGGATACCCTGTTTCTGGCGATCTCCCAGTCGGGCGAAACCGCCGATACGCTGGCGGCGCTGCGCGACGGGCGCGCGCGCGGGTATCTCGGGTCGTTCGCGATCTGCAACGTCCCGGAATCGAGCTTGGTGCGCGAGGCCGATCTGGCAATGATGACCCGCGCCGGTCCCGAAATCGGCGTGGCCTCGACCAAGGCGTTCATCACCCAGTTGGGCGCGCTGGCGCTGCTGACGATCGAGCTCGCGCGCATCCAGGGCGTCACGGCCGGCAAGCTGGCCGAACTCGTCGCCGAGCTCGACAGCCTGCCGCGCAAGCTCGACGAGGCGCTGAAACTCGACCCCGTGATCGCCAAACTTGCCGAAGCATTCGTCGACAAACGCCACGCGCTGTTTCTGGGCCGCGGCGCGCACTATCCGGTCGCGATGGAAGGCGCGCTCAAGCTCAAGGAGATTTCCTACATCCACGCCGAGGCGTATCCGGCCGGTGAACTCAAGCACGGTCCGCTCGCGCTTGTGGACGAGGACATGCCGGTCGTCGCGGTCGCGCCGAACAACCAGTTGCTGGAAAAGCTGAAATCGAATCTCGAGGAAGTGCGCGCGCGCGGCGGCCAGTTGTACGTGTTCGCCGATGCGGGCGCCGACGTATCGTTGAACGGCAATCGCGGACAACTGGTCAGCGTGGACGCCGGCGGAAACTTCATCGCCCCGGCGGTACTGACCGTGCCGCTGCAACTGCTCGCTTACCACGTCGCGGTGCTGCGCGGCACCGATGTCGACCAGCCGCGCAACCTCGCGAAATCGGTCACCGTGGAATAAAAAATCGCGGCGTACGGTGTCCGACCTACGATACGCGAAGCGTAGGGTGGAACCCGGTAGGGTGGAACCCGCGCAGCGGTTTCCACCGGTCGGTCTCCCCTTGTGGCGCTCGGCGGAAGCGGCTGCGCCGATTCCGCCCTACGTGCTTCTGCGCGCAGCGCCGCGTGAGGCGCGCTGTTCCCCTCTCCCCTCGGGAGGACGGGTTCTGTTCGCGGCGGCAAACGGAATGGCATCCAGATCGACGTTGCCGCCGGACAACACCACCCCAACGCGCTTGCCCGCGAAACGTTCGCGCTGCGCAAGCAGGACCGCCAGAACGGTCGCCGATGACGGTTCCACGGTCTGTTTCAGTTCTGCCCAAAGCAGGCGCATCGCGGCCAGCGTTGCGGCATCGTCGGCGGCGATGACCTGGGCATCGTATTCGCGCAACAGCGCGAAGTTGGGTGCACCGATCGTCGCGCGCAGTCCGTCGCAAACCGTGTCGGGCACGACATCGGTGACACGCTCGCCCCGGCGCAGCGATTGCAGCGCGTCATCCGCGCCGGCGGGTTCGGCACCGATGACCTCGGTGGAAGGTGACAACGCGCGCAGCACGATCGCGCAACCCGAGATCAACCCGCCGCCACCGACCGGCACGACCACCGCGTCGAGGTCGGGGACCTGCTGCAGCAACTCCAACGCTACGGTGCCCTGTCCCGCGATCACGCGCGCGTCGGTGTAAGGGTGTACCAGCGTGGCACCGGTTTCCTGTTGCACACGTGCGCAGGTTTCTTCGCGCGCGGCCAGGGTCGCCGCACAACGATGCACGATGCCACCTGCGCGCTCGATGTTGGCGAGCTTGGCCGCGACCGCGCCTTCCGGCACCACGATGTGCGCGGGAATCCCACGCGTTTTTGCGGCCAGTGTCAACGCCGCGCCGTGGTTGCCGGAGGAATGCGTCACCACGCCGCGCTTGGCCTCGTCGTCGGCGAGCGACCACACCGCATTGCAGGCACCGCGGAACTTGAAGGCGCCGCCGCGTTGCAGGTGTTCGCATTTGAAAAACAGGTGTGCGCCGGTTTGTTCGTCGAGTTCACGCGATTGCAGCACCGGCGTCACGCGCGCGTGGGGCGCGATCCGGGCGGCTGCCGCGCGAATGGCATCCAGGGTCGGGGCAACAAAGTCATTCACGAGCGCTGCATCGTTGCATATCCTGATGCCAGTGCGGATCACCACCAAACCCTGCCGGCGCGGGGGCTTCTCGACCCAAAGCGAGACTGATGAGCCGACCCATCCTGCGGGCGGGTCGGTCGGTCCATCATAACCGCGAGGCCGACGCAGCTCACATCTAAGTCAGCCGGATTCCCTCATGGGGAACTACCGGGTACGGTGCGCGGAACAACGGCAAACTGCGGAGCGACCGTGTAATCC
>JBOHYT010000433.1:0-3815 GCA_050738055.1 Rhodanobacteraceae bacterium | reverse complement strand
GAAAGTGTCTCCTGAATCCTGCTTAGTGCTGAACTTCAACATAGTCATCTTGTCATTCCGGGGCTGCCCGCGCTGTTTGCGGGCAGAACCCGGAATCCAGCTCTTCGCTCTAACATGCCGAAGCTGGATAGACTCGCCGCATCCTGCGGCTCGCCCTCCGGGCCATCGGCTTCGCCGATGTTTGCTCCGGCGTCCTGCCTCCGCGATCGGGTTCCATCGCCGATGGAGTCGGCGATGGCCCCGGAATGACGATGTTTCATAGTGCAGTCCGCGTTCAATCGTGATCGACATCAGCGCTTCGACGCGAACCAGCCATGCGGATCGACCGGCTTGCCGTCGTGGCGCAGGCCGAACCACGCGCCGCGCTGTTCGGGGTCGGCGCCGACGGTCGCGACTGGCTGGCCCGGTTTCACCCAGTCGCCGACCGATACCAGCGCGGCTTCGTTGCCGCCGTACAGGCTCATCCAGCCGTCGCCGTGGTCGATGATCACCAGCATTCCGTAGCCGCGCATGAAGTCGGCCCACGCCACCCGGCCATAGGCGACCGCGCGCACTTCGGCGCCGGGTTTGGCGGCGATCACGACGCCGCTCGCGAGCGTGCCGGTGCCATGGCGCGGGTCACCCGCCACCGGCCATGCCAGCTTGCCGCGCAGTTGCGCGAACGGCGTGTTCTTGCCGAGCTGTGCGGGGATGTCGGCAAACACGTTCTGGAGCTGCTTGAGCAACTGGTCGAGCGCCTCGGCGTCGTGCTGCAGCGCCGCAAGCTTGCCCTTTTGTTGCGCGAGTTGCGCGTCGGCTTCGGCGAGCAGCTTCCGTTGTGCGTCGCGGGCCTGCGCGAGCTGCGCGGACTGTGCCGCGCGTTCCTCGCGTTGCTGCTGCAGCGCCTGCGTCTGCACTTCGATCGAAGCCTGCAACTGGTCGAGCTGCGCGACCTCGCCGAGCAGCGCACGAATTCGCGCGACGCGATCGTGCTGGAAATACCTCGAATACGCCAGCGCGCGATCGACCTTCGCGATGTCGCCATCGCCCAGCAGCAGCGAGAGATCCGGCCCGCGGTCGAGCGTGTAGACCGCCCGCAGCAGTTCCGCCAGCGCCGCACGTTGTCCGGACAGGCGCGATTCGAGTTGTGCGTGTTTCGCCTGCAGGTCCACCAGCGACGCGGTCTGCGCTGCGATCGCGGCATCCGTCTCGTGCATCGCCTTCGCCGCTTCGTCGAGCTGTGTCGCCTGCGCCGCCAGCTTCGCGTTGATCGCATCGCGTTGGGCGGCGGTGGCGTGCTGGTCCTTGGCGATCTTTGCGATCTCGGCGCGCACCGCGGCGAGCTGCGAGCGGGTCGCGGCTTCGCGCGACGTGTGGGCGGGAGCGGTGACGGACCCGCCGGAGGCGGGCGGCGCCGCCGACACGGCCGGCGTCGCGATGGCCAGCAGCAACGCGATGCCGAAGCCGCGCACGGCAACGGTGAGGCGGGAAAGATCCATGGGCGGCGATTATCGCTGCGCGGTTGTGCGAGCGAAAGCAAATGCAAAGCATCAGACGCGGATCAACGCGGATCGACGCGGATCCGTTTCCGATCCTTGAACGTTCGTGCAAATCCGTCGCCGTGGATGATCCGGGGCATCGCGCAGACAAGGCAAAAGCAGTGAACGTGGGTGAACGCGAATGACCACGGATGGACTCTTGCTCCGCGTTTATCCGCGTTGATCCGCATTTATCCGCGCAAATCCGCGTCAAAGGTTCTCTGCTTTGCGTGCAGGCAGAAACGTGGAGCTCGAGGTGCGCTAGGCTGGCTGGATGTGCGTGCTCGCATTCGCCTGGAACGTCCACCCGCGCTGGCGGCTGTTGCTGGCCGGCAATCGCGACGAGCTGCACGCGCGTCCGTCCACGCCGCTGGCGCGCTGGCCCGATGCACCCGGCGTGATCGCCGGCCGCGATCTGGAGGCCGGCGGCACCTGGATGGGCGTGCGCGAACCCGCGCGCGCGGCGGTGGTGACCAATGTGCGCGATCCGCGGCGCACGCAGGACGGCTTGTCGCGCGGACTGCTGGTGAGCGATTCCCTGCGCGGGGCGGATTCCGCGGCGCTGCACGCCCCGGCGCTCGCCGCGCACGCAGCAGGCTATCGGCCGTTCAACCTGCTGTTGTTCGATCGTGACGACGCGCGTTTCGTGTCCAATGTCCCCGCCGTGCGCGAATACGCGATCATCCCCGGCGTGCACGGTCTGTCGAACGGGGGTCTCGACGAGCCATGGCCGAAAGTCGTGCGTGCCACCGCGGCATTGCGCGACTGGCTGGACTCGGGTGGGGACGATTTTGCGGCGCTGCTCGATCGCTTGGTCGACGAAACCATGGCACCGGACGCCGCGTTGCCGGACACCGGTGTCGGCATCGAACTGGAGCGGCGGCTGTCGCCGGTGTTCGTGCGCGGCGCGCGCTACGGCACGCGCGCGTCCACGCTGGTTGCGCTTGGCCACGACGGCGACGGTTGCATCATCGAGCGCCGCTTCGGGCCGGGCGGCGCACCTGAAGGCGAAACCGCGATCCGGTTCGGCTGACGCGCGTCGCGCGCGTCACGACGACGCGGCAGCCGGAGCCGCGTGGGTCGGCGCCGATGGCGCCGGCTGCGCAGAACCGCTAGCGCGCAACCGCGGCGCCTGGCCGAGCAGCAGCGCGCGGATGGCGCGCAACTTCGACTTCAGCGCGCGCTCGTGGTCGGGGCCGATCCGGATCATCAGCTTCTGTCCCACCGACAGCGCCTCCCAGGTCGGATCGGCGAAGGCGTAATGCCCGTCGGACATCTTCACGAGCCTTGGCGGCTGCTGGACGTTCGGCGCCGCCAGCATGTTGTCGATTGCCTGGATCAGCCGGTCGTTGAAATAACCGTTCGGATAGCCGAGCTGGCGGTAGGCCTGCTGGAACAACGGATACCAGTGCACGTACCAGGTAACCAGCGTGCGCGGATTGACGTTCTCGACGATCTTCATGTACGCGTCGTAGCGCGCGTAATTGCCGGCGGCAATTTCCGGCTGGCCACCGTTTTCGTCGACCTTGAACGTGCCCGACGGCGTCTTCATCGGCAGGATGCTCTCGCCGATCTCGTGGCGCGGCAGCGCGTCGACGGTCGCGACGATGTGCGGAGCCAGTCCGCGCGCGATCAGCAGGTTCGCCAAGCCGCTGGCGCCCGGGATGTCGGCGAGCGCCTTGACCAAGGCATTGTCGCTCGCATCGAGCGCCGGCAGCGGTACGCTGCTGGCCGGCGCGGGACCGGTCTGCGCTTCGCTGATCGGGTGTTCGATCGGCGGCGGCGCGGTGCTCGCATGGGCGGGCGCCGACGGCGCCGGTCCGTGACGCGAAAAGTCCACGCCGGGCACGTGCGAGAAATACCACCATGCCGCGATCCCGACGATGATCACGACCACGATCGCGCCGATGATCCTGTACGTTGCGGAATTGTGCTGGGCCACGCCACCCCCGACCGGTTCGGACTGTCTTGCGTTCGATTCGCGTAAGCCTGAATGGTTCCGCTGACCGCCTCACGCGAACGGGTTCACGCCGATCAGCCGCTGATGCAGCAGGAACGCGAAGATTGCCTACGCCGCCACCCAACCACCACGGTCAACGCGTCGAACGCGGGCGTGCCATGAGCATACACCGTGCCCGCCCTGCGATCACGCCGTCGCGACACCGCGAAGCCGGCCAGCGCCCACGCAAGGAACGGACCGAACAGCACCACGTCGCGACATGCGCACCGAACGGATGCCGAGGAACCGTACGATGCCAGGGCTCAGGAGGGGCATGGGCTGGTTCTTGAGGTGGATGG
>JBOHYT010000432.1:0-4331 GCA_050738055.1 Rhodanobacteraceae bacterium | reverse complement strand
CTGGCAGCAGTTGCGCGTTGTCGTACAGCATCTTCTCGAAGTGCGGGATGGTCCAGTCCGCATCCACGCAGTAGCGGAAGAAGCCGCCGCCGAGGTGGTCCTGCAGACCGCGCGTGGCCATCGTTTCCGCGGTGAGATGCGCCATGCTTTTGCCCTTCTGCCGCAACGCGATGTGTGGGTCGGCATCCACGGCGCGGTCAGAAGGCAAATCCGAACCTTCACCGGTGCCCTTTTCAGAATGGGAAAGGGGTTCATCAGCAAGGTCGAGCAGCCATTCCAGCTCGCTCGCGCGCGGAAACTTCGGTGCGCCGCGGTTGCCGCCCCATTCGGGATCGAAGCGCGCCGCGACACGTTGCAGGGCGGCGGCGTGGGTCGCATCCGCGTCGGGCAGTGCGCCGGCCGTGTCGGTCTCCACGCGCTGCATCCAGCTTCGAAGTTCCTCGGCGTGCGCCCGGAGTTCGTCGCGGTGCGTATCGAACCAACTTCGCACCCGCTGCAGCACTTCGGGAAAGCCGGGCAGGCCGTGGCGCGGCGTCGGCGGAAAATAGGTGCCGATGTAGAACGGGGAAAGATCCTGCGGATCGAGGAAAGCCGTCAGCGGCCAGCCTCCGCCGCGTCCGCTCAGCGCCTGGTGCGCCAGTTGGTACGCGCGGTCGATGTCGGGCCGCTCCTCGCGGTCGAGCTTGATGTTCACGAATCCGCGGTTCATTGCCGCGGCGATGTCCGCATTCTCGAAACATTCGTGCGCCATCACGTGGCACCAGTGGCAGGCGCTGTAGCCGATCGAGAGCAGGATGGGCGTATCGGTCTTGCGCGCGTGTTCGAGCGCGACTTCGTCCCAAGGCTGCCAGTCGACGGGGTTGCCCGCGTGCATGCGCAGGTAGGGACTCGATGCGGTGGCGAGACGGTTCGGCATGGCTGTTCCATGCTATCGCCGCCGCGGAAAAGCGAAAGCCCGGCGTTGCCGGGCTTTCGCGATCGGTGATCCGCCGCGAGCTACTTCGACGTCGGTGCCGCGGCCGCACGCGGCCCGATGTACTTGGCCAGGAACGCCTGGATCATCGTGAACAGTTCCTCGTTGTTCTTCTCGGCATAGAAGCCGTGCAGTTCCTTGGGCTCGGCCAGCCATTCGTACGGCTTGTTGGCCTTGTTCAACGCGGATCGCAGGTCGGTGGCATTCTGGTACGGCACCCGCGGATCGTCCTTGCCGTGCGCTATCAGCACCGGCACGTTGAACTTTCCGATCATGCTGACCGGCGAGATGTCGTAGGCGTCCACGCGGGTGCCGATGGCATCGGTGAAATAGATGCGGCCGGCCTTGTAGCGGCGTGTATCGCTCTTGTCCATGCCGATCCGCCAGTCATACACGCCTGCGTAGTCCACGGCGCACTTGTAGAGCTGCGGTGCGAGGATCGGCTGCATCAGCGACGAATAGCCGCCGAAACTGCCGCCGAACACGCAGATGCGGGCGGGATCGACGTAACCCTTGGCGATCGCCCACTTCACGCCGTCGATCAGATCGTCCTGGATGCCCGTCCCGAATTGTTGGTAGCCCGAACGCTGGAAGTTCTCCCCGCGTTCGCCGGAACCGCGATAGTTGATCTGCAGCGTCGCGTAGCCGCGATTGGCGAGGAAGGCAGCCCACGGGTCGTAGAACCAGTTGTCGGAAGGTCCGATCGGGCCGCCGTGCGGAATCAGCACCAGCGGCAAGTGCTTGTCCTGGCCGATCGGCAGGGTGAGGAAACCGGCGAGTTCGGTGCCGCCGCGATTGGTGAAGCGGATCGGCGTCCGCTGCGGCATCTCGGCAGGCTTGATCCACGGCAGCACCTGGTAAAGCGGCTGCGCGTGCATCGTCGACTTGTCGAACAGCGCGTACACGCCCGGATTGCGGTCGCTCTTGACGCCGACCAGCAGCATCGTGCCGTCCTGGCTGGCGCCATCGAGATTCACGAATTCGTCGGGTGTGCTCGCCGCCAGCGCCTTCAGGATCTGCACGTACTCGCCGTCACCGAGATACTGCACGCGTGGCTTGCCGCCGGCTGCGAACACTGCGGCGATCGGCGCGTGCGTCACCGGGTTCCACATCACGCCGGTGACCGACGAGAACGGGTCCGAAGCCAATACATGTCGGTCGCTGCCGTCGAGGTTGCATTCGATCAACCGGTTCGGGCCGCCGTCCATGCTCGAAAGCGCGTACAGATGCTGCCCGTCGTCGCTGATGCGCAACGGTTCGAAGGCCTTGCCCACTGCCGAATCGGGTATCCGCGTCCAGTTCTTGCCGTCCTTGCTGGTGAACACCTCGGTGTTCATGTGGTCGTCCATGCCCGAGGCGATCCGCGCGACGCCGCCGTAAGGGATCAGCCGCATGCCGCCGTGATTGATCTCGCCGATCTTGACGGCATACCCGCTTGCGGCATCGACGTTGTACAACTGGGATCGGGAAGAATCCCAGTCGGTGCCGTTGGAATTTTCCGGATACACCTGCAGGTTGAGCGCGAAGTGGTCGTTGGCGTGGGCCGGCAACCACGCGATCGACGGCGCGCCACGCGGGATGTCCAGCGAGTTGACCTCGGAAAAGGTGCCGCCGCGGTGGCGAAGGCTGTACAGCGTCCTCTTGTGGGAGCCGTCGAGGTCCACTGCGATGATGTCACCGGTGCCCGACGGCGCTTCCAGCGTGCCGGTTTCGCGGCCGAGTGCCATGATCAAGCGGTTGTCGCTGACCCAGTGGATGTCGATCGGCATGAAGCGCGGCGCCATGTTGAGGCGGCTGACCGGTTTGAGGTCGGGCAATTGCAGTACCGCGAGTTGGTAGCTGGCGTCGGTGCTGTCCGAATTTTGGCTGACCGCGACGGCCAGGTATTTGCCGTCCGGCGAAAGCGCCGGGTTGGTCAGCGTGGGGTGGCGGACGAAGTCCTTGACGGGCAACTCGGCGGCGGTGGCCGCCCCGACTGCAAGCAACGCCAGCAGGCACACCAGTGCCCGGATTCGGATACAACGCATGGCGAACTCCCCGCTGTGATGGACCACGTCGCGCAGTATGCCAGCCCGGCGCAGAATGTGCGCATCGCCGGGCGGCTTGCGTGGGTTCACGTGCAGCGGTTATGTTGCTGTGCTGCCCGTATGACTGATTCTGTGAGCGAACCCGTCGAATACCCCGCGCTGTATCTGAAGCGCGGCGAGGATGCGCGGCTGCGCGCGGGGCACCTGTGGGTGTTCGCCAACGAGGTGGACGTGGCGCGCTCGCCACTGAACTCGTTCGAGCCGGGCGAGGCCTGCGCGATCGTTGGCGCGAATGGCAGGCCGATCGGGGTGGGGTACGTGAATCCACATTCGCTGATCTGCGCGCGGCTGGTGGTGCGCGGTGTGGAGCATCCGCTGGATGCGTCGCTGCTGACGCATCGCCTGCAGGTGGCGCGGGCGTTGCGCGAACGACTGTACCGCGAACCGTACTATCGGCTGCTGTACGGTGAATCCGACGGCGTGCCGGGTCTCAGCGTCGACCGCTTCGACGACGTGGTGGTGGCGCAGGCGACCACCGCCGGGATCGAGCGCCTGAAACCGCAGATCGAAACCGCGTTGCAAAAAGTCGTGAAGCCGCGCGCGCTGATCTGGAAGAACGATGCGGGCGTCCGCGAGCTGGAAGGGCTGGTGGCTTACGCCGACGTCGGTTTTGGCGAGCCGCCCGGCGCGCTGCGCGTGCACGAGGGTGGGATCGAATTCGAGGTGGATGCAATTGGCGGCCAGAAGACCGGCTGGTTCTACGACCAGCGCGCGAATCGTGATGCGTTGGCGCCGTTCGTCGCGGGCAAGCGCGTGCTGGACCTGTTTGCCTACCTCGGCGCTTGGGGCCTGCGTGCTGCGTCGATGGGCGCGCGCGAGGTCGTGTGCGTGGACGCATCGGCATCGGCGGTGAAACGGGTCGGCGAGAATGCGCGCCGCAACGGGTTTGGCGATCGTGTACGCGCCGACCGCGCCGATGCATTCGAGTACCTGAAATCGCTGCGCGAGGCCCGCGAGCATTTCGACGTGGTAATCCTCGATCCGCCGGCGTTCGTCAAGCGCAAGAAGGATTGGAAGGAGGGCGCGCTGGCCTATCGGCGCATCAATGAGCTGGCGATGCAGGTGCTTGCGAAGGATGGCATCCTCATCACGTGTTCCTGTTCGTATCACATGCCGCGGGCGGCACTGCTCGAGGCGGTGCAGCGCGGCGCCCGCCATCTCGATCGCAACGTGCAGGTCCTGCAACAATTGCAGCAGGCGCCCGATCATCCGGTGCATCCGGCCATCCCGGAAACCGAATACCTGAAAGGCTTCATCTGCCGCGTGTTGCC
>JBOHYT010000431.1:0-37526 GCA_050738055.1 Rhodanobacteraceae bacterium | reverse complement strand
TGATGGGTGCCATCGCCCTTGGCAACGAAGTACAACGCGTCGCCCGCCGCCGGGTGCAACACAGCATTGATCGCTGCGCGGCCGGAGAGCGCAATCGGCGTCGGCGGCAGGCCGGCGCGCGTATAAGTGTTGTACGGCGTGTCGGTTTCCAGATCGGATTTGTGGATATTGCCGGTGTACGCGGCACCCATGCCATAGATGACGCTGGGGTCGGTCTCGAGTTTCATGCCGATCTTGAGACGGCGTTCGAACACGCCGGCGATCTTCGGGCGTTCGGCAGGCACCGCCGTCTCCTTCTCGACCAGCGACGCCAGCACCAGCGCCTGGTACGGCGATTGAAGCTGGATGGACTGGTCGCGCGCCGTCCACTCCTTCGCCACGAATGCCTGCATCGCCTTGTGGGCACGCGTCAGCACGTCCATGTCGGACATCCCGAGCACGTAGTCGTAGGTGTCTGGCATGAACTCGCCCTCGGCTGACCGCCGTGCATCGCCCAGCTTCGCCATGATCTGCGGATCACTCAGGCCGCCCAGATCGTTCTTCAGCTTCGGCGCCTTCGCAAGCGCCTGCCGAACCTGCGCGAAGGTCCAGCCATCGACCAGGGTGACGCGACGATGTAAAACCCGGCCGGCAGCCATGTTTTCAAGCAACACTGTCGGCGTCATGCCCGGCGCCAGCGCGTATTCGCCCGCATGCAAACGGCTGGTCACGCCCAGCCTGAGCGCCAACACCCGCCACAGCAGGGGCGGCGCTTCGGTCAACTTGTCATTGCGTAATTGCCGCACGATGCCCTTGAAGCCCTCGCCCTTGGCAACCTCCAGTGTCTGCCCGGCGGATTGGATGGCAAGCGGCGTGCGCGTGAAGTGCAGGTACTTGATCCCGCCCCACGCGACCACGGCAACGACCACCAACACCACAAGCAACAGCAACCCGCGTGCAAGGGCATTGCCGACCTGGCGATCACGTCGTGCAAGGGTGCGGAAGGCTTCCGGCCGAATCATCCGGGCAGTCTACTAAACGATCGCGTGCGACCCGCACGCTGCGCCTGCGCCATGGATCAAGCCCGCCGGAACAACAATGTGCCGTTGGTACCGCCAAAGCCGAACGAATTGGAAATGGCGACATCGATCTTGCCGTCACGTGCCGTATTGGGCACGAAATCGAGATCGCAACCCTCGCCCGGTTCGTCGAGATTGATGGTGGGCGGCAGCACTTTGTCACGCATAGCCAGCAAGGTGAAGATCGCTTCCACGCCTCCCGCCGCCCCCAGCAAGTGTCCGGTGGTCGACTTGGTGGAACTGATCGGCAGTTTTTTCGCGTAGTCCCCAAACACGCGTTTGGCCGCATGCACTTCACCAAGGTCACCGAGCTGCGTCGACGTACCGTGTGCATTGACGTACTGCACCTGGGAAGGACCCACCCCGGCATCCGCCAGCGCATTCTCCATGCACCGGGCCGCACCTTCGCCGCCCTCGCTGGGCGCGGTGATGTGGTACGCGTCGTCGCTCATGCCGAATCCGGCGATCTCGGCGTAGATGTTGGCGCCGCGCGCCTTCGCCTGCTCGTACTCTTCCAGCATCAGCAGGCCCGCGCCGTCGGACAGGACGAAACCATCGCGATCCTTGTCCCACGGGCGGCTGGCGCGCATTGGTTCGTCGTTGCGCGTGCTCATCGCGCGCGCCGAGCAGAAGCCGCCGACCGCGGTCGGAGTGACCGAAAACTCGGCGCCGCCCGTCAGCATCGCATCGGCGTCACCGTACTGGATCATCCGCATCGCGAGACCGATGTTGTGGGTCGCGGTGGTGCATGCAGTCACGCAGGCGATGTTCGGACCCTTCAGGCCGTGGATGATCGCGAGGTTGCCCGCAGCCATGTTGATGATCGAGCCTGGTATGAAGAACGGCGAGACCTTGCGCGGACCACCCTCGTGGTAGGCGATGGTGGTGCGCTCGATGCTGGCGATGCCGCCGATCCCCGCGCCCACCGCGGCGCCGATGCGCGGCGCGTTCGCTTCCGTCACCTCCAGCCCGGAATCGCGCAGCGCCTGCGTGCCCGCCGCGATCCCGTAGTGGATGAAGGTGTCCATCTTCTTGAAGTTCTTCGGAGCGATGTATTCGGCCGGGTCGAAGCCCTTCACCTCACCGGCGATGCGGGTCGGGAACGAAGCCGTGTCGAAATGCGTGATCGGCCCGATCCCGCTGTTGCCCTCCACCACGTTCTTCCACGCAGTCGCGACATCATTGCCGACGGGCGAGACGATGCCGAGGCCGGTGACCACCACACGCCGTTTGTTCATGGAAACTCCATGGTTCGTTCACTCATTGGGCGAGAATCGGACTGCGGAGGCAGGATGCCGAAGCGAACATCGGCGAAGCCGATGGCCCGAAGGGCGAGCCGCAGGATGCGGCGAGGTTATCGGGAATCGGGAATCGGGAATTGGGAGTCGGGAGTCGGGGTCGGTAGTCTGGATTCGGGAGTCGGGAGTCGGGAGTCGGGAGTCGGGAGTCTGGAATCGGGAATCCGGCAAAACGTTGCGACGACGCGACTGCATTCACCCCGTTCCAGATGAAGGGTGGCCCGCAGGGCCGAGCGCGAAGCGCTGCCGCGCAGCGGCGGGGGGCTGTCCGCACCGACCGGAAAGAGCCATCCCTCTCCTCTCTCGCTACGCGCGCGTTCGCTCCGCTCCGCCCTTCGCAAGCGAAGGGGGAAGAAAAGCTCGGGGTTCGAGACTCGGGGTTCGAGAATCGAGACTTGGGACTCGAGAATCGAGAATCGAGAATCGGGTATCGCGGGATCAAAAAGCATAACGCGATGGTTGACGAGGTCTTGCAAGGACGCGCTCTTCTCCCTCCCCTTCAAGGGGAGGGCGGGGTGGGGATGGGTTTGGCGGCCGCTACACTCCGCCCTTCAAAACGAAAGCTGCGCACAGGAGGCGCAGCCTTCGGATTGCTGCAGTGACTCAAGCCCGCGCCGCCGCGAAGCATGCGACGCAACCCGGGTCAGGGAGACTTGACGTGAGCCTTGATGTAATCCACCGCCTGCTGCACGGTGGTGATCTTCTCGGCTTCCTCATCGGGGATTTCGGTCTCGAATTCCTCTTCGAGCGCCATCACCAGTTCCACGGTGTCCAGCGAATCCGCACCCAGGTCGTCGACGAACGAGGCGTTCGGCGTGACGTCTTCTTCCTTGACCCCCAACTGATCGACCACGATCTTCTTGACGCGCTCTTCGATGCTGCTCATGTGACAGTGCCTCCCGAGGACAATTGCATTCGAGGTCGGGTTCTGCCCTTCCCCACTACCCCATGCGTGTCAGCCGGGCGTGTCCAGCTGGATCCCGCAGGGTACAAATTCAAGCCGGACCACGACGGTTCAGTGTGGCTTTCCGCGGCAGCATTCCGCCGTGCGGCCGCGGCACGAAAGCCGCCATATTACCCGGTTCCGGCCGTCAATAGAACCATGCCGGACCAACCCCGGAACGCGCGATGCCGCCCGGCCTGACCCGCGAGTATCGTTGCGAGGATGGCTTTCCCGGCTCACTCCTGCGTCAATCGGATCACATCCGACTGAAAATCCTCCAGCAGAGCCTCCAGCGTCGTGAAGGTGTACGGCTCCTCGTGCTGCTCATAGTGCCAGTGATCACCCTTGCCTGCCTCATTGTCATAGCGCACCCCCCGTCACGGAAGATGAGGAATAGGCGGGGGAAACCGGACGCCAGCACGTGCCAACAACGCTAGGGCATGTACATCCCGCCGTTCACGTGCAGCGTTTCGCCGGTGATGTAGGTCGCTGCTGGCGATGCGAGAAAAGTCACCGCATGCGCCACGTCGGCGGGCGCGCCGAGGCGGCCGAGCGCGATCGTGCCCTCCAGAATCTTCCGCTGTTCGTCGGTGAGCGCACGCGTCATGTCGGTGTCGATGAAACCGGGCGCAACCACGTTGACGGTGATGCCACGCGCTCCGACTTCGCGCGCCAGCGATTTCGAAAACGCGATGATGCCGGCCTTGGCCGCGGCGTAGTTGGTCTGGCCGGGATTGCCGGTGACACCGACGACCGAGGCGATGTTGACGATGCGGCCCTTGCGTGCCTTCATCATCGTGCGCATCACGGCCTTCGAAGTGCGATAGACCGAAGTGAGGTTGGTGTCGAGGATCGCCTGCCAGTCCTCGTCTTTCATCCGCATCAGCAACTGGTCGCGGGTGATCCCGGCGTTGTTGACCAGGATCGACAGACCACCGTGGTCTTTGACGATCGCGCCGATCAATGCCTCGACCGCGGGGCCATCGGTGACGTTCAACACCCGGCCCTCGCCACCGTGCGCGGACAGTCGTTGCGTGATCGCCTGCGCGCCGGCATCCGAGGTCGCGGTGCCGATCACCCTGGCGCCCTGCCCTGCCAGTTCGTCCGCGATCGCGGCACCGATGCCGCGCGACGCACCGGTCACCAGCGCGATTTCACCTTCAAGCATTCCAGCCATCATGGTTCACTCCAAAGCATTACCACGGATCAACACGGATCAACACGGATATTGCTCATGATCCGTGCGCATCGGTGCAAATCCGTGGTAAAGAGCTCTTGCCTTGCACCAACAGCGAAGAAGCGTCAAATCCGTGGTAGAGGTTTCAAGCGAATTCCGCGAGTGCTGCGCGTAATTCGGCGGGCGTGCCCAACGATCGGGTCTCGATTGTCTTGTCGATACGCTTGCACAGGCCGGCCAACACCTTGCCGGGACCGCATTCGAAAATCCGGGTCGCGCCGTTGCGCACCAGCGACTGCACGATGTCGGTCCACAGCACCGGCATGTACAACTGGCGCTCGAGTGCGGCGCGGATGAATTCGATGCCGATGTGGCCCTTGGCGTCG
Organism: Rhodanobacteraceae bacterium; assembly: GCA_050738055.1. GTDB lineage: Bacteria > Pseudomonadota > Gammaproteobacteria > Xanthomonadales > Rhodanobacteraceae > 66-474. The sequence continues at coordinate 32,664 of JBOHYT010000431.1, read as the reverse complement.
GCATTCTGCAAAACCGGAATCGCCGGCACCTGCCACGGCAGGTTCGCCATCTTCGCGGCGAGCTGGTAGGCGGCTTCGCGCATCAGCGGCGTGTGCGAAGGCACCGACACCTGCAACTTGACGACCTTGCGTACGCCGCGCTCGGCCAGCCGCTGCGTCGCGCGATCGACCGCACCAGCGTGTCCGGCAATGACCAGTTGCCCGGGACCGTTGAAGTTGGCCGGCGTCACGACCTCCTCGCCGGAAACTTCCCTGCACACTTCCTGGATCAATGCATCGTCGGCGCCAAGCACCGCCGCCATCGACCCGACCCCGGCCGGAACTGCCGCCTGCATCAGCCGGCCGCGTTCGGCAACCAGCGCCGCGGCGTCTCGCAACGGCAGCGCGCCTGCGCACACCAGCGCCGAATACTCGCCGAGGCTGTGTCCGGCCATCTGCGCGGGCAGTGGGCCGCCTGCGCCCAGCCACGCGCGCCAGATCGCGACGCTCGCGGCCAGCAACGCAGGCTGGGTGTTTTCGGTCTTGCCGAGTTCGGCTTCGGGCCCCTTCTGCGAAAGTTCCCACAGGTCGATGCCCGCGCCGTCGGAGGCTTCATCGAACGCCGCGCGCACATGCGGGAACTCGGCGTCGAGTTCGGCCAGCATCCCGACCGACTGCGAACCCTGGCCGGGGAAGACGAATGCCAGAGCCGGGACCGGGGACCCGGGACCCGGGACCCGGTCATTCGACTGTTGTGGATTGAACTCGCTCATGGGCATTCTCTGACTCTGAGTCAGTGATCCGAGGCTTGCAGCCCGCCCGCCGGGGCACTTGGCGAAAAAGCGCTGGTTCCTGTCATGAGCACAGAGCCCACGCCGCGGTCGGGTCCCGGGTCCCCGGTCCAGGCTCGTCAATACCTCACCATCGCCGACGCCCACGTGAAACCGCCGCCGAATGCCTCCAACAACAGGTGCTGGCCACGCTGGATCTTGCCGGAGCGCACCGCGGCGTCCAGCGCCAGCGGCACCGATCCGGACGAGGTATTGGCGTGTTTGTCCACGGTGACGATGACCCGCTCCATCGGCATGCCGAGTCGCTTCGCGGTGGCTTCGATGATACGCAGGTTGGCTTGGTGCGGGATCAGCCAGTCGATCTCGTCGGCGTGCATGTCCGCCGCCTTGAGGGTCTGGTCCACCAGCGAATCGAGGGTCTTCACCGCGACCTTGAACACTTCGCGGCCGCTCATGTTGATCCGGACGCCATGGTTCTTCTCATCCTTGAAACCCACGGATACGCCGACCGGATTGTACAGCAGGTGCTTGTAGCCGCCATCCGCGTGCAGGCAGGTGGCGATGATGCCGGGCTCGTCCGAGGCTTCCAGCACCACCGCGCCGGCGCCATCGCCGAACAGCACGCAGGTTTCGCGGTCGCTCCAGTCGATCATCCGGGTCAGGGTTTCCGCACCCATCACCAGCGCACGCTTCACTTGCCCGGTGCACACGAAATTGTTGGCAATGGCGAGCGCATACATGAATCCGGAACACGCGGCATTCACATCGAACGCCATGCAACCGTTCGCGCCAAGCCGATCCTGGATCAGGCACGCGGTCGCCGGGAAGATGATGTCGGGCGTGGTGGTGCCGAGCACCAGCATGTCGAGATCGGACGCCTTGACGCCGGCATCGGCCAGCGCCTGTTGACCGGCGCGGAACGCCAGATCACCGGTGGTTTCGCCGTCCGCGGCAACGCGGCGCTCGCGGATGCCGGTGCGCGTGCGGATCCACTCGTCGCTGGTGTCGACCAGCTTTTCGAGCTCGGCGTTGGTGAGTACGCGCTCGGGCAACGCGCTGCCGGTAGCCAGGATACGGGCGTAGGTCACGGTGTCGTTCCCCGCTTCACAACGCGCGTCCGCATGGCGCGCACGAAAAAGCGCGGCGGCGCGTCAATGCGCCGCACGCCGGTTTGCAGCCTTGCAGTCAACGAGGTCAGTCCTCGTCGGCGACGGCCTGCTTGTCCTCGATCACCTTGCGGCCGCGGTAGTAGCCGTCCTTGGTGATGTGGTGGCGGCGGTGGATCTCGCCCGACGTCGGGTCGGTGGCGAGCTGCACCTTGTCCAATGCGTCGTGCGAACGGCGCATGCCACGGCGGGACGGGGATTTGCGGCTTTTGGCAACGGCCATGATGGCTCTCCTGAATGCTTCAAGTTCAACGATGTTTCTGTTCGCCGGTTTCCAGCAGATCGCGCAGTTCCGCAAACGGATGCGTGACCGGTTCACGCCGCCCCGCATCCTGCGAATCCGGTTCAGGCGCGGTCCATTCTCCCTGCAATGCTTCGCTGCCGGGCTTCATGGGCACCAGCGGCAACGCAAGCAACAATTCATCCTCGATCACCCGGCGCGGTGACAGCGCGCCGCCTTCCAGCAGCAACGGCTCGCAGCCTGCCGGCAGCGCGGCCGCCCCGGCCTCGTCCGCCAGCAGCCCCAGCCGGGAATCCACCACGGCCGGCCATTCGAAGGGTTCGAGCGTGCGCTGGCATTCGAGCGTCAGTCTGGCGGTCAGGCGGACGTGCATTTGCGGACCGCCCAATGCGCCTTGCTCGAAATCCAGCCGGTAACCGACCTCGCCGCGATCGTCCGCCAGCGATTCCACCAGCCGCGGCAGCTCCGCGACGCTCAGGACACCTTCGAAAGAGCGCCGCCCTGCGACCATGCGTTCGGCGTCCACACTCGCTGGCAGGGACGCGGACATAAGCGCGGAATGCTAGATTCCGCACTGCACAAAGTCAACCGGCATGTGTAGCTCCAAGTTAGTAATGTCCCCTCTCTGCAAGTTACAAATGTCCCCTTTTCGGAGGAGCGTCGATGGATGGACTTCTGCTGCTGCCGCAAACCGCAACGGCCCCACCACGGATCTACATGGATGAACACGGATTTGCTTCTTTATCCGTGGGTATCCGTGTGAATCCGTGGCAAAACGTTTTTCGAGCCCTCGACCCGGCGCGACCCGGCAGGGTGCAGCTCCGCGTAGCTCCAAGGCACGACCTTGACGGCCCAAAGAGGACACCTCCATCTGGCACAACCCGGGAACATGTCCGAATTGGTTTGACACCCGGCAAGCACCGGCGCCGCTTGGCCCGTATGATGCTTGAAAACGTTGCAACGCGGCTTCATCCAATTCCCGATGTCACCCTCCGCCACCCTGCTCGCCATTGTGCTGCCCGCGCTGGTCGCGGTGATCGCCTGCGTGGTGATCATCTATTTGCTGCTGCGTGAGGTTCGCCACCAGCGCGCGCTGCGCACGCTGTACCTCGAGGCCGACCGGCTGGAGCACGACCTCAAGGAGTGCCGCTCGCGCCTGGCCCGCGCACACGCGTCGATGTCGATCGGACCGAACCAGCCTGCGGCAGGCGAGACCGAGGCGCGTCAGGCGGTCGATGCGGCGCTCCGCGAACTGCTCGCCCACCGGCTGTGGCTGCGCGACGAGGCCGACAATGCCAACCAGCGCGAGCTGGATGCCGCGGTCAGCGCCATCGGCAAGGCCCGCGGCGCGCTCGCCCAGCAACTCCAGGAACTGGACACCGCGCAGCGCGCACTGGAGTCGGCAGTGCGCGAGAAGATCGAGGATCTTTCGCAGCAATGAGCGCGCGGCGGATCGTGCTGGCTTCGACCTCGCGCTACCGCGCCGATCTGTTGCGGCGCCTGCTCGAGGATTTCGAACCCATCGGTCCCGACGTGGATGAATCCCCGTTGCCGGATGAGACGCCCGCCGCGCGTGCAGGCCGGCTGGCGTCCGCCAAGGCGTCGGCCGTTGCCGAGAACCTGCGCGACGCGCTGGTGATTGGTTCGGACCAGGTGGCCGCGCTGGGCGATGCCGTGCTGCACAAACCCGGCAACATCGAGAATGCACGTGAACAATTGCGTGCAAGTAGCGGAAACGTAGTGGATTTCTTCACCGGAGTCTGCGTGATCGATACGCGCAGCGGACAGTCCTGGAAAGCGCTCGACCATACCCGGGTGTTCTTCCGTGAACTCGGACGCGACGAGATCGAACGCTATCTGGATCGCGAACACCCGTTCGATTGCGCCGGCAGCTTCAAATCCGAAGCCGCTGGCATCGCCCTGTTCGAACGGATCGAATCCGAGGACCCGACCGCGCTGGTCGGGCTGCCGCTGATCGCCCTGGCGCGGCTGCTCCGGCAGGCCGGCCTCGCCGTGCCCTGAAGGGGCGTTCGCGGCTCACGTACCGCGACAACATCGCGCGCACGACGAAACTATATGCCCGCGCCCGCGCGTGGCAGTGCCAGCCGCGCCACCAGGCCGCCACCGGGCCGTGCTTCGAACACCAGCGTGCCGTGAAAGCGGTTCGTGATCGCGGCCACGATCGCCAGCCCGAGGCCACTGCCCTTCGCGTCGACGTGGGCGCGGTCGCGTCGCAAGAAGCGCTGGGTCAGCCGCTCGGTGCTTTCTTCTGCCGGCCAGTCTCCGCGGTCAGAGATGGTGAATGTCACGTACGCGTTCGTCGCCCGCACGTCGAGTTCGACCGGTGACGATGCCGGAGAGTGCCGCAGGGCATTCTGGAGCAGGTTGCGCAGTGCGGCGGCGGCGAGTTCCGCGGGCACGTCCACCAATGCGCCAGCGTCGCCCGCGTTGACGCGCACGCGGTCACGATTCGCCAGGTCTGCGAGGCCGATTTCGATGATCCGGCCACTCGCTGCGAAATCGGCTTGTCCGCCGGATTCGCCAGCCTCCACCCGCGCCAGCAGCAACAACTGTTCGAGCGTGCGTTGCAGCCGCGCGATCCCGGCCTGCGCGTTGGCCAGCGCGTCGTGCGCCTGATCGGCCGGCAGCCGCGTGGCCAGTTGCACGTGGGTCTTGATCGCGGTCAGCGGCGTGCGCAACTCGTGCGCGGCGTCGCTGGTGAAGCGCTGTTCACGCATCAACGCATCGCGGGTGCGCGCGAGCAATTGGTTGAGGGTGGCGATCGCGGGCGCGAGTTCCGCGGGCGCACCGGCGATCTCGACCGGTGCGAGGGTGTCGGGATCGCGGTGTGCGAGTTCGTCGCGCAACCGTTCCAGCGGCCACAATCCGCGCCGGATCCCGAACCAGAGCACCGCAAGACTGCCCAGCAGCGCGACCAGGAACGGCACTGCGCCGGCAATGATCACGTTGCGTTGCAGGGTGGTACGTTCGGCCAGTCGGTCGGCGGTGGTGATGTGCAATCCGTTCTGGACGTAGGTGAAAAGCCGCCAGCGCTGGCCGTCGATCACGCGGTCGCTGAAGCCCGGCACCGGCGCATCGAGCCGGCCGGCGAAATCACCGTGGGTGCGCAGCAGCACCCTCCCCTGCGGTGAGCTGATCTGGCAGGCCACGCCGATGCTTTGCGGGATCGACATCACCGGTTGCCCGGCCTGGTTCCAGACGCCCGCTGGCAACTGCGCGACCAGGCCTGCAACCATGCGCGCCGAGGCCGCGAGCCGCTGATCGAGCGTCTTGCGCATCTGGCTGCGCAGGTCGCCGTACAGCCATGCGGCGGCCAGCACCCACAGCACGCAGAACGAAAGTCCGAGCGTGAACAACAAGCGGCGGCGCAGGCTCATGCGGATTTCCCGTCGTCGCTCTCGTCGGGCTCGCCGAGCTGGTAGCCGAGACCGCGCACGGTCCGGATCAGCCCATTGCCGAGCTTGCGGCGCAAATGATGGATGTGCACGTTGATGGCGTTGCTTTCCACATCCGTGTCCAACCCGTACAGGGCATCCTTGAGTTGTTCCGTACTCAATATCGCGCCGCGCGCGTGCAGCAGCTTGTTCAACAGCATGAACTCGCGCCGGGTCAGTTCGACTGCGTGGCCGTCGCGCCAGACGCGGCGGCTGCCCGGATCGAACCGGATCGGACCGTGTTCGATGACCGGCCGGGCACGGCCGGCTGCGCGGCGCAACAACGCCTGCAGGCGTGCGGTCAGTTCGTCGAGATCGAAAGGCTTCAGCATGTAGTCGTCGGCACCGGTCTCGAGCCCGGCGATCCGGTCGGCGACGGCATCGCGCGCGGTCAGCACCAAAACCGGCACGTCGTGGCCGTCGGCTCGCCACTCGCGCAACAACGTCATCCCGTCGCCATCGGGCAGGCCGAGATCGAGCACCACGATGTCGCTGTCCGTGGCTGCCAGCGACAACCGCGCAGCGGCGGCGGTCCGGAACCAGTCCACGCTGAAACCCGCCATCGCGAGTCCTGAGCGGATGCCAGACCCCACCAGCGTGTCGTCTTCGATGAGCAGTACATGCATGAGCCAAGTGTGCCGTCCCGCAAACAAGCTTGCGAATTCGCCGCGCCCCCGGATCGAGGTCCGGGCATGCTTTTCGCGTCTGGCGTTGTTGCGACTCCTCGCCAATCACCTTGTCATTCCGGGGCTGCCCGCGCTGTTTGCGGGCAGAACCCGGAATCCAGCTCTTCGCTCCGACATACAAGGAGCTGGATAGACTCGCGCCATCCTTGGCGCTCGCCTGCGGCCGCCCCCGGATCAAGTCCGGAGCAGGCTTCGGCGTTCGCGTTGGCAATCCTGCCAACGCAGTCGGGTTCCATCGCCGATGGAGCCGGCGATGGCCCCGGAATGACGATGCTTCACAGGCAGTCCGCCTTCGCGGGAATGACGCAAACCGACGTTCATCAGGCCTTTCCGGAGTCGACAATGCTCATGGCGTTGGCGACTCTTTGTCCGCGATGGTGGAAAAATCGTTGGCCCGGTTCAGCGGAATCTTGAGATAGCGCGCGCCGTTGGCTTCCTCGGGCGGCAGTTCGCCGCCGCGCAGGTTGATCTGGAGTGCGGGGATGATGAGTGCGGGCATGCCGAGCGTCTTGTCGCGCTCGTTGCGCAGCTTCACGAATTCGGACTCGGAGCGGCCATTGCCCACATGGATGTTGTCGCGCCGCTGCGCGCCGACCGTCGTCTCGTTGCGGTAGTCGCGGCCGTTGGGGCGATAGTCGTGGAGCACGAACACCCGCATTGCATCGGGCAATTCGAACAGTCGCTGGATGGAGCAGTACAGCGCGGCCGCGTCGCCACCGGGAAAATCGCAGCGCGCCGTGCCGCCATCGGGCATGAACAGCGTGTCGCCGACAAACGCGGCATCGCCGACGAGATAGGTCAGATGATCGGCGGTATGGCCCGACGTCAGGATCGCGCGCGCCTCGATCGCGCCGATCCTGAAGGTCTCGCCATCCTCGAACAGATGGTCGAATTGCGAACCGTCCGGCAGAAAGTCGCGCTCCAGGTTGTAGGTTTCCCGGAAATGCTGTTGCACCTTGCGGATGCCGGCGCCGATGCCGCTGCGGCCGCCGAGCATGCGCTTGGCGAGACCGCCGCCGGCGACGTGATCGGCATGTGCATGGGTTTCCAGGACCCATTCGGTGACCAGATCGTTGCCCTGCACGAACTGCGCGATGCGGTCGACGTATTCGTTTGAGGTCCGTCCGGATTCGGGCTCGTAATGCAGCACGCTGTCGATGACGGCGGCTTGCCGCGTATCGCGGTCCCATACCACGTAGGAAAACGTGGAGGTGCCGGGATGGAGAAAGGTCTTGACGTGCGGTGTCGGTCGCATCGCGGCGGCTCCTTCGTATTCGACGTCAGTCCATGGTATTGGACACATCCAATTTATCCGTCTGGCCGACAGCCTTGCGGAGAAATCCATACAGGATTTCGGGATCGGCACAGAACCCAAGCGGGTTTTCGAACGGGAAGAGGAATGGCCGGTGCGGGCAGTGAAGCACTGAAACTGGCGCGGAACGTCCTGCGACGTTGCCATCAGCAGAGGGGATGGTCACGCAGCATTCCAGCTAGGCTTGGCGCATGGGCCGCCGCACGTTCTCGTCGGCAATAGCCGCCGCGCTTGGCGCGGCGCTGCTGTTCGGCGCCAGTACGCCGCTTGCCAAGCAACTGTTGCGTGAGGTGTCACCGGTCCTGTTGGCTGGCCTGCTGTACCTCGGCAGCGGTGTGGGCCTGGCGCTGATCCGGCTGTTGCGCGACCGCGGCTGGCGCACGCCATCCATGACCCGCAACGAGTGGCTCTGGCTGCTGCTCTCGATCGGCTTCGGCGGCGTGCTGGGTCCCTTGGCGTTGATGCTGGGTTTGACCCAGACGTCCGCGGCAAGCGCTTCGCTGTTGTTGAACATGGAGGCGGTGTTGACCGCGGTGATGGCGTGGGTGGTTTTTCGCGAAAACACCGATCGCCGCGTGGCGCTGGGCATGGCACTGATCGTGGCCGGCGCCGTGCTGCTCGCGTGGCCCGGACAATCGGCTGGCGCAGGGTTGACTTGGGGTGCGTTGCTGATTGCCGGCGCCTGTCTGTGCTGGGCACTGGACAACAATTTCACCCGCAAGGTTTCCGCTTCGGACGCGCTGTTCATTGCCGGGGTGAAGGGATTGATCGCCGGCATCGTCAACACCACGGCCGCGTTGCTTCTGGGTGCTGCATGGCCTGCACCGATCAGCGTGGCAGAGGCCATGACATTGGGCTTGTTCGGCTACGGCGCAAGCCTGGTGTTGTTCGTGCTGGCCCTGCGCGGCCTTGGCGCGGCGCGCACGGGTGCCTATTTTTCGACGGCGCCTTTCCTGGGCGCGGCGATCGCGATCCTGGCCTTCGGCGATCACGCGTCGCTGACGTTCTGGTTCGCGGCGGTGCTGATGGGCGTGGGCGTGTGGCTGCATTTGACCGAGCGCCACGAGCACCTGCACACCCACGAGCCGGTCACCCATACGCATCGCCATGTGCATGACGAACATCACCAGCATGCGCATGACTTCGACTGGGACGGGACCGAGCCGCATACGCACCCACATACCCACGCTCCCCTGACGCACAGCCACCCGCATTACCCGGATATCCATCATCAGCACGGACACGAGTGATCGAAGGCACCTTATGTCATGCGGGGGGCCGCCTCACGAAGCATCCGCCAGGCTCATGGAAAAGAGCATTCTCGAATCGGTATTCACCTGCCCGCAATGCAGGGTTCGCCAAAGCGGAGCCCAGGCCCTGCTGCCGCACAAGCCAGGTCACTGCTGCGTGTTCTGCTCGTTCGGTTCGGCAGCGTGTCCGTCGGTCCAGCAACGGCGTAGTTGTTGCGGCCACGCTGACGCGGACGATAATGACGAGCCGATCGGAAGTTGACGCGCTTTCCATCGCACCATACCCTCACCACCCCCTTGGGGAGTAGCCTCCTTCGTTTCCGGAAGGGATCGCGTCAACATGCTTGGTCCATCGGACCATGGCGCGATCGGGTCGGCAGGATCTGGCGAGACCATTGGTAACGGCGTTCGTCCGTGGGTCGGGCGAGGGCGCCGGAACCATTGGCACACTCGTCCGACCCCAAGGTTCCCCGATGTCTTCGACCCTTCTGGCCATAGCGCTGCTGATTGGTTCGGCGGTCGTGATCTATCTGGCCTGCGAGTATTTCGTCAACGGCGTGGAATGGGTCGGCCGCAAGCTTGCGGTGGGCCAGCAGGCCACGGGTTCCATCCTCGCCGCATTCGGTACCGCGCTGCCGGAAAGCGTGGTCACCTTCATTGCGGTCGTGTTCGGCACCTCGCCGGAACAGAAGGCGATCGGTGTGGGTGCCGCGCTTGGCGGGCCGCTGGTGTTGTCCACCATCGCCTATGGCGTGGTCGGCCTGACGCTGTTCGTGTTGCGGAGGCATTTGCCGCATACCGAAGCAATTCGACGCGACTTCAAACATCTCAGCCGCGACCAAAGTTGGTTCCTGATGATCTTCGGGGTGAAGATCGTCCTGGGCCTCGTGGTGTTTGCCTTCAAACCCTGGCTGGCGTTTGCGTTCCTCGCGGCCTATGGCGTGTACTTCTGGAAAGTCATGCGCGCCGAGCAAGGCGAGGAGGAAGAAGGCGAACCCGAACCGCTCAAGCTCACGCCCCGCAGGGACACGCCGACGACTCGGGCGGCAGTCACCCAAACCCTGGTGGCCCTGATCGTGATCTTTGCTGCCTCGCGTTTGTTCGTCGACCAGCTCGACGCGCTTGGCCCGTTGCTGGGCATCCCGTCCCAGACGCTGGCATTGCTGCTCAGCCCGATCGCTACGGAGTTGCCCGAAACCCTGAACGCCATCATCTGGGTGCGCCAGCGCAAGTACCGGCTCGCGCTTGCCAATATCAGTGGCGCAATGATGATCCAGGCCACTGTGCCGACCGCGCTCGGCCTGTTTTTCACGTCATGGCTGTTCGACAAGGCACTGATCCTCGCGGCGGCGGTCACGATAATCGCGGTTGCCGCGATGTTCTTTGCCTTCCGGCGTGGGATCATTTCGCGCGCATTGTTGGCGGCGATGGTGGCGTTGTACGGACTTTTCGCACTGTTGCTGGTGACGCTCCATGGAGTGTGAGCACGCTTGGCACCACGGTCGCCTTGATGGGTCGGTGGCGCCGCCGCTTGGGGGCGTCTCCTTCAGAACCAGACGTGGACGCCGGCGACGAACTGCAGGTCGTCGGCGTGTTCACCTTGCGCGCGCGCGAAATCAGCGGTGTGGCCGAACCGTTGCCGCCAGACGACACCGATGTAGGGCGCGAACTCGCGGCGGATTTCGTAACGCAACCGCAGACCGAATTCCACATCCGACAAACCGGAGCCGATGCCGCGTTGCGGATCGTCCTTGCCGTACCAGTTCACTTCCAGCTTCGGTTGCAGGATCAGTCGTTGCGTCAACAGTTCCTCGTACTCGAACTGCACGCGTGCGGCGGTGCGCCCGCTCTGCCCGAGGTATAACTCGGCCTCGGTTTCGAACCAATACGGTGCCAGACCCTGGACGCCGAATGCGGCCCAGCTGCGGCCTGGACCTTCGCCGAAGTCATGGCGCACGCCCAGTTGCGTGCCCCAGTAGATGCTGATCGCATGGTTCCACAGTGCCTCGGTGCGCAGGTCTTCGAGTTTCCCGCCTGCGGCTTCACCCTCGGCCTTCAGCCACAACTTGTTGAAGTCTTCGCCATACCAGGCTTCCGCATCGAGAAACGCCGCGTTGTTGCCATGATTGCCGTGGGCATACTCCAACTGATCGATCAGCAGCCTTCCGACCTTGGCGTGATCGGACATCGCCATGCCCGGCATGTCGGTGTAACGGTAGCCATCCGAATACTCCGGACTGCGCGCATTCGGCGGCGCGTTGCCGCCCTGCATCGAGGACATGTCCATGTTTTCCATGGAGGACATTTCCATGCCATGCGCGCGCTCGGCAAGACCGCCCGGTTCGGGCCGCGCGCCGATCATGTTGCCGAAATGCAGATGCTGGATTTCAACCGGTTTCGCGGGTTGCTTCGGCATCTGCAGGCCGGGCATCGAGGACATGTCCGTCCCATGCGGGTGACGTGCGGAACTCGCCGGGGCCGGTTCAGCCGGCGACCGCTTCCGCTGCCCCGTCTTGCCAGATTCGGCCGCTGGGTGGCTGTGCATGCCTTGCATATCCATGCTTTGCATGGATTGTGTGGACGACGCAGGCGCCGCCGCAGAAATTGACGACGCAGGCTGCCGTGGCATCTGCATGTCTTGCGTCGAGGACATGTCCATGTTCTGGCTGGGGCCCTGCCGTGACGCAGCCGGCAGCGCCAGCAGCAGGCCCACGGAGATCATTGCGATGCGGAGATTTTTCATGTTCATGCCGTCACCACCTCGCGGAACATGCCCGCTTCCATGTGATAGAGCAGGTGGCAGTGATACGCCCAGCGGCCGGGATTGTCGGCCGTCACCGCATAGGTCACGCGTTGCGCCGGTTGCACGTTGATGGTGTGCTTGCGCGCGATCACTTCACCTTGCGGATTCTCCAGTTCGCTGAAGATCCCGTGCAGGTGGATCGGGTGGTTCATCATGGTGTCGTTGCACAGCACGATGCGGAGGCGCTCGCCGTACGGGAAATGGACCGGCTTCGCATCCGAGAACGTCACGCCATCGAACGACCAGATGAACCGGTACATGCTGCCGGTCAGGTGCAGTTCGATTTCGCGGCTGGGTTCGCGCGGATCGGTGGGGCCCTCTACCGCACGCAGATCGGCATAGGTCAGCACCCGGCGTCCGTTGTCGCGAAGACCGACACCCGGGTCATCGAAGTTGGTGCGCGGCCAGTCCACGTGCATGTCCACGCCAGGATTGTCGTATTCGGTACGCGCGTGGTTTGCTTTCACCATGCCGGCCGGGTCCAGGTTGTATTGCGCGACTGACGTCGATCCGCGCCGCATGCCTTGCATCTCGTGCTGCATGCCCGGCATCGATCCATGCTCCATGCCTTGCATGCCCGACGTGCCGTGGCTTTGGGCCATCGCGCCCATCATGTCCACCATCGTGAGCGTCGGCACCGCATCCAGCATCGGCACCTCGGCTTGCATGCCCGGTCGCGGCGCAAGCGTGCCGCGCGCGTAGCCGCTGCGGTCGATCGATTGCGCGAAGATCGTGTACGCGCGGTCTTGCAGCGGCTGCACGATCACGTCGTAGGTTTCCGCCACCGCGATCCGAAGCTCGTCCACCTCGACCGGTTGCACGTCCTGGCCGTCCGCCGAGATCACGCGCATCTTCAGGCCCGGGATGCGCACGTCGAAATAGCTGTTGGCCGAACCGTTGATGAAACGCAGCCGGACGCGTTCGCCGGGCTTGAACAGGCCCGTCCAGTTGCCGGCGGGCGTCGTGCCGTTCATCAAATACGTGTAGGTGTAGCCGCTGACGTCGATCACGTCGCGCGGACTCATGCGCATCTGGTTCCACATCGCACGCGCTTCGAGTGCACCGCGTAAACCCAGCATCGAGGTGTCACGCACGAAATCCGGCAGCGTGAGCTCGTTGAAGTTGAAGTAGTCGCTTTGCTTTTTCAGGATCGCGAAAATCCTCGCCGGATCGAGATCGGTCCAGTCGTTCAGCATCACCACGTAATCGCGATCGCTCGGATTGCGCTCGCCATTGGCCGGCTCGATCACCAGTGGTCCGAACGGGCCGGTCTGTTCCTGGAAGTGCGAGTGGCTGTGGTACCAGTACGTGCCGCTCTGCTTCACCGGAAAGCGATATACGAAGGTTTCGCCCGGCGCGATGCCGGGAAAACTGATGCCCGGCACGCCGTCCATGTCGGCCGGCACAATGATGCCGTGCCAATGGATGGAGCTTTGCACCGGCAGACGGTTGGTGACGCGCAGCGTGACCGTGGTGCCCTCGCGCCAGCGCAGGATCGGACCGGGCAACTGCCCATTGATGGTGTGTGCGACCGTCGGGTGGCCGCTGAAGTTGGCCGGCGTCGCGCCGATCTCCAGATTGAATTCGGTGCCGGAAAGTACATTTGGCTGACCAGGCGCTCCCAGCGCCCAAGACGGTTTGATTATGCCGCCCAGCACCGCAGCGGTACCGCCGAGCGCCAGCCCCTGCACGAAGCGTCGGCGTGAAAGCACCGGGTTCCACGAACCCGTGCCAATGGATTTCTGTTTCATTTCGATTCCCGCAGGCGCGCAAGGCGCCGGTTGTCCAGAAACTCGCGCTCGCCATGGACGCGGCGAGCCGAGACTTCAATGGCGCGTCAGAACGCGCCGGACGGGAATCAGGCGATCGGTGGTCGCAACGGTGGCGCGGCCAGGGTTGGGATGGGGTCGGTGGAAGCGAACCGAGGCAGCGGCACCGGTGCGAACTGCTGCAGCGCCATGGAGCGCGGCACCGTGATCACGGCGCCGCACGCCGCAAGACAATGGCAACCGCCGTGACAGCAATCGCCATGGCCCATCGGCATAGCGGGTGCGTGGCCCGGTTGCGATGCCATGCGCGCAGCGGGCAACTCGTTACAGTGCTCATGGACCGTCGCTGCAGCATGCGCGGCAACGAATGGTTGCGCCTCGATCATCAGGGGCGCGGCCTGGAGCGAGGAGGTGGCGAGCATCAGCCACGCCAGCACTCCCAACACTCGCAGGCACCGTGAGCGCGCAAAGGTACGCAAAGATACGGTCATGCGCGGAGACTACCGTGACCGAAAGTTCCCATCAACTCAGTCGTCGCTACGGACATCGCATGTAACTTCTGCGGTGGCGACGACGAGCGCACGACCTTTTGCCGGCGATTTCGACGACATCTCTCAGGAAGCCTGACCGTGACGTCGGGCTTCGGTTCTTGGCCGGCTGCCGCCCCGCGCGCGTGCAGAGCCTTAATCATGACGTAATCGGCACGCGCGACGATGGCGCCCTGTATTCAAGGCCATGCCATCTGCCGTGTCGCGCATCTTGCTCCTGCTCACCGCCCTGCTCGTCGGCCTGGTCGTGTCCGTGGCTGCTTCGGCGCAGCTCGGCGGCAGCGATTTCCTGCCGCCGGATCAGGCATTTTCGTATCAGGTAACCGGCAACGATGATCACACGTTGACGATCGCGTGGGACATCGCACCCGGGTATTACCTGTATCGCAAGCAGCTCAAGATCGAGGGCAAACCGCAGCGGGTCGCGGCGGTCGAGCTTCCCGCCGGCAAGCAGGTCCACGATGAGTATTTCGGCGACTCGGAGGTGTATCACGACCGCGTGGCCGCGGTCGTCGCTCCGGGCAACGCGCGCACGCCGGCGATGAATCGGTGTTCGGCGGCGGCAAGACCATCCGCGAATCCATGGGCCAGGCCAGTGTGACGCGCTCCCAGGGCACGCCGGATCTGGTGATCACAGGCGTCGTGATCCTGGATCACTGGGGCATCATCAAGGCCGACGTGGGGGTGCGCGACGGCCGGTTCGTGGCGATCGGAAAATCCGGCAATCCCGAAACCATGGATGGCGTGCATCCGGATCTCGTGATTGGCCCTTCCACCGAAATCATGTCGGGCAATGGGCTCATCATGACCGCCGGCGCCCTCGATACCCACGTGCATTTCGTCGGCCCGGACATGTTCAAGGTGACGCTGGCCGCCGGGATCACCACGGTGGTGGGCGGCGGTACCGGTCCGGGGGAAGGGTCCAAGGCAACGCTCGCAACACCGGGTGCCTGGTGGCTGGAAAAAATGTTTGAAGGCATGGATCCCTGGCCGCTCAATTTCCTGATGCTGGGGCGCGGCAATACCGTGTCGCATGAAGCCCTGTGGGAACAATTGCGCGCCGGTGCCGGCGGCTTCAAGGTGCACGAAGACTGGGGCGCGACGCCCGCCGCAGTGGATGCCGCGCTGACGGTGGCGGACGAATCCGGCGTGCAGGTGGCGATCCACTCCGACACGTTGAACGAAGCGGGTTTCGTCGAAGATCTTTTGCAAGCCGTCGCGGGGCGCACATTCCTCGCCTACCACACCGAAGGCGCGGGCGGCGGCCACGCGCCGGACATCATCCGCATCGCGGGCGAGCCGAATGTATTGCCGGCCTCGACCAATCCCACGCGCCCGTACACCGTCAACACGGTGGATGAACACCTGGACATGGTGATGGTGACGCACCATCTGAACCCGCAGGTGCCCAACGATCTGGCCTTTGCCGAAAGCCGCGTGCGCGCGGGCACGATTGCCGCCGAAGACGTGCTGCAGGACATGGGCGCCTTGTCCATCATGTCCTCCGATGAGCTGGCCATGGGACGCATGGGTGAAGTCATCATTCGCACCTGGCAGACGGCACACCGCATGAAGAAGATCCGTGGCCCGCTGCCGGGCGATGGGCGCGCCGACAACCAGCGTGCGCGGCGGTATGTGGCCAAATACACGATTTGCCCGGCCTTCGCGCACGGGATCCCGCGCCACGTGGGTTCGATCGAAGTCGGCAAGATGGCGGATTTCGCGCTGTGGCAGCCGGCGTTGTTCGGCGTGCGGCCGCATGCCGTTTTCAAGGGCGGGATGGCGGCGATCGCGGCGCTGGGCGACCCCAATGCGTCCATCCCGACGCCGCAACCGGTATTGGAACGCCTCGGGTTCAATTTCTTCACCCCGGCAGTCACCTCGACCAGCGTGGCGTTCGTGTCGCGCGCGGCGGTGGACGATGGCCTTGCCGAGCGGCTGCGGATCCAGCGCAAACTGGTCGCGATCGATGATTGCCGACACACCACCAAGGCAGATCTGCCGGAAAACACGGCAACGCCCCGCATCGAAGTCGACCCCGATACCTACGCGGTTCGCATCGACGGCAAGTTGATTGATCACGCGCCGGCGCGGGAATTGCCCATGGCGCAGCGCTACTTCCTGTTTTGACTCGCGCACGGAATAGCCTGACTAGCGCTGAGCTCAACATAATCAGTTCGTCATTCCGGGGCTGCCCGCGCTGTTGGCGGACAGAACCGCCGATGGAGCCGGCAATGGCCCCGGAATGACGACGTTTCATGAGTAGTCCGCGTTCAATCATGCCCGCCACAATGATCCGCTCGACCTGATGGGGCATGTTTCCTCTGCGCTCAGCGAACACGACATCGAAGCCGTCTCCAAGTGGTTCGCCGCACAACCGCTGGATGCCAAGGGACGCACGCCATGAAAGCATCGACCTCTGGCTTGCTCGTTGTTCTGGCTGCTGCCGCAGCGCCGTTGCTGCTGACCGCGTGCTCGGGGGGGCCATCGAACCCTTCGGCCGTTGAGACATCGGCCGCGCTCGGCTCTGCGGCTTCGGTGTCTTCCAGTGTCGCAACATCCAGCGCAACCGCGAGCGCCGCGCCGACACCGCCAGCCACAGCTTCATCGACAGTATTCGCGCCGCCACCGGCATCGGCCATCCCCGACAATGAATTCGGTGCAATGGTGCGCAAGGGCCAAGCCATTTTCACGCACACGCGCGCCAACGCCGGCGCCTATGTCGGCAATGATCTCAACTGCAGCAACTGCCACCTCGATGCCGGCCGCCGCGCCAATTCCGCGCCGCTGTGGGGCGCGTGGGTGGTGTATCCGAAGTACCGGTCCAAGAACCACCAGGTCAACAGCTACGCCGAACGCCTGCAGGGCTGCTTCACGTTCAGCATGAACGGCAAGCCGCCCCCGGCCGATGGCGAGATCATCAAGGCGCTCGAGGCGTATTCCTTCTGGATGGCCAAGGGCGCACCGACGGGTGTCACGCTGCAAGGCGCCGGTTTTCCCAAGCAGGGCTTCACACCATCCGAACCGCCGAGTTATGCGCGCGGGCAGAATGTCTACGAGCACAACTGCGCGCTGTGCCACGGCGACGATGGCCAAGGGCAGAGCGTGGCAGGCACGCTCGTGTTCCCGCAACTGTGGGGACCGGAGTCGTTCAACTGGGGCGCCGGCATGGGCAACCTGGACAACGCCGCCGCCTTCATCAAGGCCAACATGCCGTTCAGCCGCGGCGGCACCCTGAGCGATCAGGACGCCTGGGACGTGGCCTATTACATGGATGCGCACGAGCGCCCGCAGGATCCGCGCTACACCGGCAGCATCGCCGAAACCCGCAAGAAGTTCCACGACAGCAAGTGGTCGCTGTACGGCATCGAAGTCAATGGGCACGTGCTGGGCTCATCACCCGCTGGCAAGACCGGAATGCATTGATGCCGGCGTTGCAGCGGGGCGCGCTGGCTGGCTTGGTGGGAATGTTGCTGTTTGCCTTGGTACCGGTCCGTGCCGCGGAGCTCGCGCCCGGCGAGACCACGATGAATACCACGCTGTTCGCCGACATCAGCCACATCGACCAGTACCGCAACGGCATGCGCACCGGCAACAGTGGCAATGGCGTCGATCTCAAACGCTTCTACATCAGCATCGACCATGGCTTCAGCAACGTGTGGTCGGTGCATACGGCTACCGCTATGTCGACAAGGAACTGGTGACGCGGCTCAAGTTCGGCGGCTCGGCGGACTGGGGCGTGCATACCCTGGGGGACTTCGGTCCGCACGACCAGTTTCAATATGCCGTGTCCGGCATCACCGGCGCCGGCTTCAAGGAGCCGCGCATCGGCAACAGCGTGGATGTCGAGGCAAGGCTGGACTGGTTGCCGACACGGAACATGGTGATCGCGGTGGGCGGCTACCGTGGCAAGCTCGCGCAGAACGTGGATGGCGCGGTGGCGCTGCACACTGCCCGACGCCAGAACGCGATGGTGGCATTCGCGAACGATCGCTGGCGTGTGGGCGCGCAGTATTTCCGTGCCGACGATTGGCGCCAGGTGACAGTTCCCCAGACCGACCGCGCGCACGGCTGGTCGACGTGGGCCAGCGTGCAGGTGACTCCGAAGGCCGGGCTGTTCGCGCGACACGATGACACCGCCACCAGCGTCGTGCTCGATCCCGGGCAGCGCGACGGCTACTCGAATCTCGGTGTCGAGTGGCGCCTTCGCAAGCAACTGCGCACCGCCGCCTTGTACAAGCGCGAGCGCCTGACGGACAGCAAGCGTGTGCTCACGAGCGACCGCGAGATCGGCGTGTACGCGCAGCTCGCACTGTGATTCCTTGGGGACGCTCACGGCCTCGGCGGCTCGCCGTCCGCGACCGTGGTACCGTGGAGAAGTCCGCACGCGGTTCAGCGGAATTTTGAGGCATTGCATGTCGCGGCAGGCGCGTATCGAGACGTCTTGCGACAACACGGGCGCCCGCGAAACTGCATCGAAGCAATGACCATCTGGAAGGAATCCAGCTGTCTACACCACGACAATGTCACTGACGCGACGTGAAATCGTTGGCGAGTTGATGGACGATCCCGCTCTGGATGCGCCTGCGCACGATCTGGCGCTGCGGGGATTGCGCCGTATCAATGCGATCAGCCGCACAGCGTCGAGCCTGTGGCCATCGCTCGCCCGGATCCTTGGTACGCGGCGCGGCACGTCCGCCTCGTTGCTCGATGTTGCATGCGGCGGAGGGGATGTTGCCCTCGCGCTGAACCGGCGGGCGCGGAAAGGCGGTTTCGTGCTGGAAGTACAAGGTTGTGACATCAGCGAGACGGCGCTGCGTCACGCGGCTCTGGCCGCGGAGAAGGCTGGCGAGCCGGTGAAATTCTTCCACGCGGACGTGCTGACCGATCCACTGCCGCAACGTTACACGGTCATCCTCTGCACGCTGTTCCTGCATCATCTGGGCGATGCACAAATCGTCGCGCTGTTGCGCCGGCTCGCGGCGCAAACCGATCACCTGGTGATCAGTGACCTGATTCGCGGGCGGTCCGGTTACGCACTGGCATGGATCGGAACGCAGTTGCTGTCACGCTCGTTCATCGTGCATGAAGATGGCCTTCGCTCCGTCCGCGCCGCGCTCAGCGTACCCGAGGCCCGCGCGTTGGCGGATCAAGCAGGTTTGCACGATGCGCATTTTGAACGCAGTTGGCCACAGCGGTTCGTGATGACCTGGTCGGGCTCGCCGGACGCCACGCGTGCCCGTGGATAATCTGCCGGGCGAATGGGAGGTCGTGGTCGTCGGTTCCGGGGTGGCCGGCGCACTGAGTGCCTTGCATCTCGCGCGACTGGGACTACGCGTTCTGCTGGTCGAAAAAGCGGCGTGGCCGCGCGACAAGGTCTGCGGCGGTTGCCTCAATGCGGCCGCATTGCGCGCGCTCACCAATGCGGGGATCGACGTGAGTGGAGGCCGCGTTTATGCGCGCATGCGACTGGCGTGCGGTCGCCGCGCAGCCGAATTGCCATTACCCGCGGGACTTGCGATGTCGCGCAGGCGCCTGGATGCGCTGCTTGTCGAGCACGCGGTCCGTGCCGGCGCACGGTTTGTATCCGGCACGCGCGCGAGTCTCGGGAAAGCAACGCTCCACCATCGCGAGGTGGCGCTGCGACAAGGCTCCCGCCAGCGCTTCGTCTCCGCGCGCGTGGTGCTGGATTGCGGCGGACTCGCCAGCCGCTTGCTGCCGGGCATCGATTGGCGGGTCGCGCGCGCTGCACGCATCGGGGTGGGAGGCACGCTCCGTGATATTCCGTCCGCGTACCGCGCGGGCACCATCCACATGGCCTGCACCCAGCGTGGCTATGTCGGATTGGTGCGCGCGGAAGACGGGACTGCCAATATCGCCGCCGCCTTGGATCCTGCGTGGTGCGGCAGCATGGGCGGCCCGGCGCGGGCCATCGCGGACATCCTCGATGCCGCGGGATTTCCGTCCATCGAAAATCTGCGTGGCGTCGATTGGCATGGCACGCCGCATCTCACCCGCAGTCGCCGCGCGCTCGGTGCCGAGCGCGTACTGATCCTTGGCGATGCCGCCGGCTACGTGGAGCCGTTCACCGGAGAAGGCATGGCCTGGGCATTGATGGATGCGGCCATGGCGGCGTCGCTCGCACGGGAAGCGGTCACGCGTTGGGACGACGCCGTCGTCGCGCGCTGGAGTGCATTGCACGCCAGGAATGTGCGCGCGCGACAACGTGTTTGCCGCGGCATGGCAAGACTGCTGCGCCATCCTGGTTTGCTTGCGGCGGCGTTGCCGATCGTGGGCGCCATGCCCGCGCTGATCTCGCCGCTTTCGGCATGGTTGAATCGGAACTTCAGGCCACCCGCGGCGGTACCCAAGTGAGCGCGGTGGCCGTCCACACGCTTGGCACGGCGGTTCCGGTGGCGTCCTTTTCCCAGGAGATCGCGACCGGGCTGGCGGCCGAGCGTTGCTGTGGCAATCAACGCGAACGCGGCTGGCTGGAACGCATTTATCGCGCAAGCGGCGTGCGGCGACGCGGCAGCGTGTTGCTCCATCACGATGACGACCATGCGTCCATCGAGGCTTTCTATCGACGTCGCGAGACAGCCGACGATCGCGGACCGACGACGGCGGTCCGACTCGCGCGTTACATGCAGGAAGCGGGCAAGCTGGCCGCTCGCGCCTGCCATGCCGCTTTCGCCGATTCCGCGATCGAACCCATGCACATCACGCATCTGGTCACGGTTTCATGCACCGGCCTGTTCTCGCCGGGGCTGGATGCCGAGTTGATCCAGGAGCTCGGATTGCCACGCGACGTGGGGCGGTTGAACCTCGGTTTCATGGGCTGTCACGGCGCGCTCAACGGTTTGCGCGCCGCGTCCGCGCTGGCGGAAAGCCGGCCCGATGCCCGCGTGCTGCTGTGTTGCGTCGAATTGTGCAGCCTGCATTTCTGTTATGGCTGGAATCCGCAACAAGTGATCGCGAATGCATTGTTCGCCGATGGTGCCGCCGCCGCGGTTCTTGCACCGACGAATGGTGCGGGTTTGCATTTGCAGGGCACCGCCAGCCTGCTGACGCACGATTCTTCCGAGGCCATGACCTGGCGCATCGGCGATCACGGTTTCGAGATGGGCTTGACGCAGGAAGTACCGCGGCGGATCCGCGCATCGTTGAAGGAATGGCTGGAGCCATGGCTCGCATCGCATGGATTGGCGGTTGGCGATGTCGCGCATTGGGCAATCCATCCCGGCGGCCCGGAAATCATCCATGCCGCGATCGATTCACTCGGGGTGCCGGTCACGGCGGGCAACCCATCCCGCACGGTACTCGCCGAACACGGAAACATGTCCTCGCCGACGGTGCTTTTTATCCTGCAACGCATGCGTGCTCATGGCGCTGTCGGTCCCATCGTCGCGCTTGGCTTCGGCCCGGGTCTGGTGTTCGAGGCGGCGCTGTTTCATGCGTCGTAACGACTCGGTAGGGCGCGTCTTGACCCGCCGGTTGTTGATGGCGGCGGGTCAAGACCCGCCCTACGCGCTCGATGACGCCGGCGGGTCAAGACCCGCCCTACGCAACCAGGTTGCCGCCCGATACGCTTGTGAGCCACATTCGCGCTTTTGCGACAAACGCTGTCGTACACTGCCGCGCACCGAGGTTTTCAGGCATGCTCATGGATCAGAACTTCGTCGCCGCCACCGAGGCGGTCCCGACATCCGCGGCGGCTTTGCCGCGCCAGCGCCTGGATGCCGCGCTCATCCAGGTCAACGATGTCGTGGTCGGCAAGAACCTGGCGGTACGGATGGCCTTCACCTGCCTTCTGGCTGGCGGCCATCTGCTGGTGGAAGACGTGCCCGGGGTCGGCAAAACCACCCTCGCCCACGCGCTGGCGGCGACGCTGGGGCTGAGCTTCCGGCGCATCCAGTTCACATCCGACCTGTTGCCGAGCGACATCGTCGGCGTCAGCGTTTTCGAGCGTGACAGCGGCGAGTTCCGGTTCCAGTCCGGGCCGATCTTTGCCCAGTTGCTGCTGGCCGACGAAATCAACCGCGCGACCCCCAAGACCCAGAGCGCGCTGCTGGAGGCAATGGCGGAAGGCCAGGTCACCGTGGACGGCGCGAGCCGCGTCCTGCAACAGCCGTTTTTCGTGATCGCCACCCAGAATCCGCTGGACATGGCCGGCACCTATCCGCTGCCGGACTCGCAACTCGACCGCTTCATGCTGCGGATCGCGCTGGATTATCCGGACGCCGAGGCCGAACGCCGGCTGCTGACTGGCGAGGACCGCTCGCATCTGGTCGGACGACTCAGCCCGTGCCTCAGCGGCCCCGACATCCTGAGCCTGCGTCTGCAGGCACGCGCCGCGACGGCGAGCCCGGCGTTGCTGGACTATGTGCAGGCGCTGCTCGCCGCCAGCCGCAGGCACCACGACATTCGTACCGGCCTGTCGCCGCGTGCGGGACTCGCCCTGCTGGCCTGCGCCCGCGCGTGGGCGCTGCTCGGCGACCGCGACTACGTGTTGCCGGAAGACGTGCAGGCGGTGTTCGTCGGCGTCGCGGGCCATCGACTGATCCCGGCGCGAAGCGTGGCGCGCGATGCGCTGGCGCAGGCGCTGCTGGACTCCGTCGCGGTCGAGTAGCAGGCGCCGGCGTGGACACGGCCGCAACCACGACGCCTTCCGGGAGCGCGGCACGCGTGCGGCGCTGGTCGCGCAGCCTGATGCGCGGACGCAAGCCGGAACCCCTGCCGGTACGCCTCGACAGCCGCCGCATCTACATCGTGCCGACCCGCGCCGGGCTCGGCTTCGCGGTACTGCTCGCCACGATGCTGATCGGCGCGTTGAACTACCAGAACAACGCCGCACTGCTCCTGACCTGCATGCTCGGCGCGGCATTGGCGTCCAGCATGCTGTTGACCTGGCGCGAGCTGCACGATCTGAACCTGCGTTCCGTGCACGCCGACCACGGATTCTGCGGTGCGCGACTATCCCTGCACCTCGCGTTCGCCGACGACCGCCAGGCGCGTCCGGGGCTGCGGATCGCGATCGACAAGCTGGAGCAGCCGTGCCCGCTCGAATCCGGCAACAGCTTCGCCACCGTGACGATGCCCACCGAGCGGCGCGGCTGGATGCCGCTGCCGCGCATGCAGGTGTCGAGCACCCTGCCGTTCGGGCTGTTCCGCGCATGGAGCTGGATCACGCCGGCACAGCGCGTGCTGGTCTATCCGCGCATCCTCCGCGACGGCAAGCCGCGCACGCGCAACGACGACCCGAACGAACGCATTGCGGGCGGCGACGAGTTCGCGTCGCTGCGTGACTACCATCCGGGCGACCCGATTCGCCACGTCGCGTGGAAGGCCAGCGCCCGCCACGACCATCTGCTGGTGCGCGAATTCGACCGCGCCGCCCCCGGCCAGCCGCTGCGCCTCGACTGGAACGCCCTGTACGGTCTCGACCGCGAAACCCGCATCTCGCGCCTGACCGGCTGGGTGTGCGACGCGTACGCCGCAGCGCGCCCGTGGATCCTGATCCTGGAAGACCGCCGCGCGATCGGTCCCGCCACCGACACCGCGCATTATCACCGCTGCCTGAGCGCGCTGGCGGAACTGCCGTGAAGCGCCGCGAGGCAGCGCCGCCCGGCACCCGCGTCGTCGCCTCCGCGCTCGGCCCGCTGCCGTTCAACCTGCTGTGTGCGACGGTGTTGTGCGTGCTGGGCGCACATTCGCCACACCTGCCGCCGTGGTACATCGCCGCGCTGATGATAATCCTCGCGGGCCGCTGGTGGCAGCGTCGGCGGCAGCATCGAAAGGTCGCGGCGTGGCTGCGGGTCATGATGCTTGTCGCGGTCCCGGCGACGGTGGTCGCGGTGTACGGTACGCCGCTCGGGCAGGAGCCGGGCGCCGCGATCGTCTGCGGGCTGCTGGTGCTGAAGGTGCTGGAGAGCGAATCGGTCCGCGACGCGCGGATGGCGATCGCGTTCGCGTGCTTCATCCTGATGAGCGCGCTGCTGTTCGACCAGTCGCTCGGCTTCACGATCGTGGTCGGACTGATGCTGCTGCCCGCGCTGGCGACCCTGCGCGCGCTCGAACCCGGACTGCCCGAACGCCGCTGGCTGCGCGCGTTCCGGCCGGGCACGGTGATGCTGGCGGCAAGCCTGCCGGCGGCACTGCTCGGGTTCCTGCTGATCCCGCGGCTCGCCACGCCACTGTGGGGTTCGCCGGGCAACGGCGCGGCGAGTACCGGCATCTCCGACCACATGGCGCCGGGCGACCTGCAACATCTGCTCCAGAACAATGCGGTGGCGATGCGCGTCGGCTTCGACGGCCCGCCGCCACCGGAGGACCAGCGCTATTTCCGCGGCATCGTATTGTGGGATTTCGATGGCCGGGCGTGGTATCCGGGCGGAATGGCGACCCGCCGCCGGCCGCCCGCGCCCGTCGGCATCGGCGGGCCGACCCTCCGTTATGACGTCACCCTGCTGGCAAGCCACCAGCACTGGATGTTCGCACTGGACGTGCCGATCGATGCACCGGAAGGCGCGCGGATGGGCCCCGACCACACCTTGTGGTCGGTCAAACCGGTCAACCAGACCGTACGCTACACGGTCGCTTCGGCGACCGATTATCGGCTTTCGCCGGAACGACTGAGCGCACGCGCGCGCACCGCGGCGCTGGAATTGCCGGCCGGTTTCGATCCCCGCACGCGCGCCCTGGCCGCGCGCTGGCGCGCGCAGGCCGACGGCAACGATTTGGAGATCGTGCGCGACGCGCTGCAACGCTTCCACGACGGCGGCTTCGTGTACGACCTCGACGCGCCGCCGCTCGGACGCAACAGCATCGATGATTTCCTGTTCGACACCAAGACCGGATTCTGCGAGCATTACGCCAGCGCCTTCACGTTCCTGATGCGCGCCGCCGGCATTCCCGCGCGGGTGGTGGTCGGCTACCAGGGCGGCTACTGGAACGACTTCGCGCATTATCTTTTGATCCGGCAATCGAATGCGCACGCATGGTCGGAGGTGTGGCTGGCCGGCCGCGGGTGGGTGCGGGTCGATCCGACCGCGGCGGTGAGCCGGGTGATCCTCGCCAATGCCGACGCCGCGACCGGCGGCATCGATCCGGGCGGCAGCGGCTGGTCGCTGCCGTGGCGCAACCGGCTGGACGTGATCAACCGTTGGTGGGGGCAGACGGTGATGGGTTTCGACGCGATCCAGCAGGCCCATCTGTTCCGTCCGTTCGGAGTCGACCATACCGACGTGCGGATGCTGGGGATCGCGCTGGCGATCGCGGTGTTCCTGGCACTCGGCGCAGGCGCGCTGTTGGCCTCGCTGCGGCCTCGCCGCAAACCACGCGATCTGCTCGCCAAGGCACAGTTGCGCCTGCAACGCCGGCTGGCACGCGCGGGCTTCCCGCGCGCCAGCAACGAGGGACCACGCGACTTCTACGCGCGCACGGCCGCTGCGCTTCCCGGCTCGGCCGCCGCGCTGGGCGAATTGGCATCCGAATACCTGCGACTGCGCTACGCGTATTCCGAACCGCCCCAGGAACGGATTCGCGCGTTCGTGCGCCGCGCGCGCCGGTTCCGGCCAAGTCGCCCGACCGAGTCGGGCGTCTAGGAGCTTGGCGGTCGTGATTGGCGCGACCTTGTCAACCGGCTGCCTCCTGCCACGTTATGCCCTTCGCGAACCGGCCTTTCGCGAACCGCCGCCTGAACGGGTCGGTGCCGCGGCGTGGACGTGTGCGACTTCCGGCCCCGGCGTGTGGTCCAATAGACGCAACGGTTCACTATTCCCGGAGGCCTGTCATGTCACGTCGCGTGTTGTTTCTTTCGGTCGTGGGGGCACTGGCCCTGGGTGGCTGCGCCACCATTCCAACACCGCTTCAGGGCACCTACACGCCGGTGACGCTCGACGCCGCGCGCAGCGGCGCCGCGAACGCCACGCCGGTCCGCTGGGGTGGCAAGCTCATCCAGACCGAGCCTCGCCAGCAGCAGACCTGCTTCTTCGTGCTCGCCGAGCCACTCGATTCGCAGGCGCGTCCGGAACGCGGCGCCCAGAGCATGGGCCGGTTCGTGGCCTGCAAGCAGGGTTTCTATGACCCGGAAGTCTTTGCCAAGGGCCGCGAGATCACCGTGACCGGTACGCTCGATGGCACGATCCAGCACAAGATCGGCCAGTTCGATTACACCTATCCGCGGGTCGAGGCCAATAATGTGTACCTGTGGAAACCGCGGCCGCTGTATGCCGAGCGGCCGTATCCCTACGGACCCTTTGGATGGGGCGGCTTCTGCGACCCGTTCTGGTCGCCGTGGGGTTGCGGTTTCGGCCCCGGCTTCGGGCCGTGGTATTACCCGCCGCGGGTGATCGTGGTGCCGCGGCCGGCGCCGCCGCCACCACCGCCGAAGAAGGGCTGAGCTTCCCGCGATTCGAGCAACGACGCCCGCGCAAGCGGGCGTCGTCGCATCGCGACATCACACCATCCGCTCCGGCATCTGCTTGCCGGCCATCAGATGCACGTGCAGGTGGTACACGGTCTGGCCGCCGCCGCGGTTGCAGTTGATCACGCAACGATAGCCGTCCTCCGCGAAACCTTCGCGCTTGGCGTAGACCGACACGGCGAGCAGCAACTTTCCGAGCAACGCGGCGTCGGAATCGGTGCAGTCGTTCAAGGTCGCGAACGATTTCTTCGGCACGAACAGCACGTGCACCGGCGCCTGCGGATGGATGTCGCGGAACGCGAGGATGTCGTCGTCTTCGTAGACGATGTCGGCAGGGATCTCGCGGCGAAGGATCTTGTCGAAGATGGTGTCGGGCATTTCTGGAATCGGGAGACGGGAATCGTGAATCGGGAAAAGCTAGGCGTAGGGCGGGTCTTGACCCGCCGCACTTCCCACCATTGAGAACGAGGCGTAGGGCGGGTCTTGACCCGCCGCACTGCCCACCATCGGGAGACGGGAGACGGAGACGCGGGAAGCATAACAAAGTCGCTGCGCCCGGGGCGCAGCAGGATTCATTCGTCGAACGTTTGCCGGCTGCCGAACGCGTGTGCCAGCGTGCCGCGATCGACGTATTCGAGTTCGCCGCCGAGCGGAACGCCGTGCGCGAGACGGGTCGCGCGCACGCCCGCGGCGCGCGCGAGCTGGCCCAGCCAGTGGGCGGTCGCCTCGCCTTCCACGGTCGGGTTGGTCGCGATCACCATTTCGCGCACCTCGCCTTCCCCGAGCTTGCGGGTCAAGAGGTCCACACCGAGTTCGTGCGGGCCCAAACCATCCAACGGCGACAACCGACCCATCAATACGAAGTAACGGCCGCGATAGCCGGTTGCCTGCTCGATCGCCATCTGGTCGGCCGGCGTTTCCACCACGCACAGTGAAGTGGCGTCACGCGAAGCATTCGCGCAGATCGCACATTCGTCGCTCTCGGTGAAATTGCGGCACGATTTGCAATGGCCGATGCGCCGCATGGCCTGGTCGAGCACCGCCGCGAGGCGCGCGCCGCCATCGCGGTCACGCTCCAAAAGATGAAACGCCATCCGCTGCGCGCTCCTGGCGCCCACACCTGGCAGACAACGCAGGGCTTCGATCAATTCGGCAAGCAGATTGGGCGGGTTGGACATCGGCTTTCGGTTTCAGCGGTTCGGGCGCATCAGCAAAGGCGGTAAATACCAGTACGCTTTTCCGATTCCCGAATCCCGTCTCCCGTCTCCCGTTCCTAAAACGGCAGCTTGAATCCAGGCGGCATGTTCATTCCGGAACTCACGCCGCCGAGTTTCTGCTGGCTGGCCTCGGCGACCTTGTTGACCGCATCGTTGAGCGCCGCCGCGACCATGTCCTCGGTCATCTCCGGATCGTCGGCCATCAGCTTGCGGTCGATGCGGACGCGGCGAACCTCGTGCCGGCCCGTCATGGTGACTTCGACCATGCCGCCACCGGCGCTGCCGGTGACCTCGAGCTTGGCGATTTCCTCCTGCGCACGCTTCAGTTCCTCCTGCATGCGCTGCGCCTGTTGCATCAGTTGTCCCAATTGTCCTTTCATGCTCGTGTACCTGGTCGGATGCTTTCTGGAATGATTTCGGCGCCGAGCTGGCGCCGGAAATCCTGGACGATCGGATCGTCGGCCATCGCGCGCTCGGCCGCGGCCTGCTGCTCGGAGCGGGCCTTGGCGGCGCGGGCGGCGGGCGTGTCAGCGACGGTTTCCGCCGGAACGATCCGGACGCGCAGCTTGCGCCCGATCGCCCCGCCAAGCTGCTCCTGCAACTGTCTGCATGACGCATCGCTGCAGAGGGCCATGTGCTCGGCCTTCAATACCAAGGTCAGCACATCGCCCTCAAAGGACTTCGGCAACGCATGCCGCGCGAGCTGCCCCGCCGGGCCGCCCAATCCGGCGAGCTGGATCCAGGCTTCCCAATCGGCGAGTCCGCCGATCGCGGCCGTCGCGGATTTCTGCGACGCCGGATGCGCCGGCGCATCCACGACCGCATTCGGCGGATGCGGCCTTTCGCGCGTCGCGGGCGCGCTGGCGGCGGTCACGGCGGCTTGCACCTGCCCGCGGCCGGGTGGTTTGGCGGCGACCCATTGCCGGGTCGGCTCGGCGTCGACTTCGTTGCCGCGAAACGCCAGCATCCGCAACAGCGTCATCTCGAAGCCGGTGCGTGCGTCGGGCGCCAACGGCAAATCACGCCGGCCATTGATCGCGAACTGATACCACACCTGCACGTCTTCCGGATCGACCTTGCCGGCGATTGCGTTCAATACTTCACGCTCCGGCTCATCCCCCGCGAAGCCGGGCACCAGTTGACGCAACTGGACGCGATGCAAGGCGTTGGCCAACTGCTCCAGCACCATCGTGAAATCCGGCGACAGGCCGGCGATGCGGTCCGCCTCGGCCAGCAGCGACCCGCCGTCCCCATCAACGAGCGCTCGCAGCAGCGTGCCGACGTCGTCGTCGGCAATGGTGCCGAGCATCGCGCGTACGTCGTCCGCGTGCAGCGCACCGCCGCCGTGCGCGATCGCCTGGTCGAGCAGCGACAGGCCGTCGCGCAATGAACCGTCCGCGCCGCGCGCGAGCGCCTCGATCGCGCCCTCGTCGAACGCGACGCCTTCCTGGCCCAAGATCATCCGCATCTGCCCGGCAATCTGCTCGGGCAACAGGCGCTTCAACCCGAACTTCAGGCAACGCGACAGCACCGTCACCGGCAGCTTTTGCGGATCGGTGGTCGCAAGCAGAAACTTGACGTGCTCCGGCGGCTCTTCCAACGTCTTCAACAGCGCGTTGAACGCCGGCTTCGAAAGCATGTGCACCTCGTCGATCAGGTACACCTTGAAGCGCCCCTGCGCCGGCGCGTACTGCGCGTTCTCGATCAAATCCCGCACGTCGTCGACACCAGTGTTGCTGGCCGCGTCGATCTCGATCAGGTCGACGAACCGGCCGGCATCGACCGCCCTGCAGATCGCACACTCGCCGCAGGGATGCGCCGACATGCCGCGCTCGCAATTGAGCGACTTGGCGAAGATCCGCGCGATCGTGGTCTTGCCGACGCCGCGGGTGCCGGTGAACAGATACGCATGGTGGACGCGCCCGGAATCGAGCGCGTGGCTCAGCGCCTTGACGACGTGCTCCTGCCCGACCAGTTCCTCGAACTGCTTCGGGCGCCATTTGCGGGCAAGGACTTGATAACTCATGGACACAGCCTTGAGGCTAAACCCCATTGTGCCAAGTCAGCGCCTGGAGACCAAGCCGCAATATGGCGGCGGCCCCGCCAGCAGATCTCCGGCGCACGCGTCCATCGATACCGTTGCTTCCTTCCGGACCTGGCGGGGTTTTCGATCTAGCGTCGCGAAGGCACCAACGGGGCCACCATGACTGATGAAACTGGCGGAGAGGGCGGGATTCGAACCCGCGAAGCGGGGTTTAGCCGCTTACACACTTTCCAGGCGTGCTCCTTCGACCGCTCGGACACCTCTCCGGGAAAACGGAACGGTGCAGGATAACCGCACGCCGGACTTCGGGCAATTATTTCGCTTGACCCGCTTCGGGATGCAGCCATTCGGGAGCGCCCTCGACATAGTGCTCGCGTTTCCAGATCGGCACGCGCGCCTTGACCTCGTCGATGACGTAGCGGCAGGCATCGAAGGCCGCAGCGCGGTGACCCGCGGACACCCCCGCCCACACCGCGATTTCGCCAATGGCGAGATCACCGACACGGTGCACGCACACGACGCGCTCGACCGCAAATCTTCCACGTGCTTCCTCGATGATCCGCTGCCCCTCAGCCACCGCCAGCTCAGCGTAGGCCTGGTACGACAGCCCATCCACCGCACGGCCCTCATTGCGGTCCCGCACCCGACCTTCGAAGCAGACCACCGCGCCCGCGCCGGCAATTCCCAGTTCACGCCGCAAGCCGGCGACGTCGATCGGTCTGTCGCTGATCGCGAACACCTCAGCCTCCCGAGACCGGCGGCAGGAATACCACCTCGGCCCCATCGCTCAGAGCCTGGTCCCAGCCCGTGAATTCGCCATCGACCGCCACCCGCAATCGCTCGGGCGCAAAGGTGAAACCGTGGCGTGCAGCCACCTCCGCATACAACGCCCGCGGATCGGCCGCGTCACTGGCGATCTTTTCCTCGCTGCAGCCCGCGGCATCGCGCAGCGAGGCGAAATACAGCAGCCGGTAGTTCATCGCATGCTCCGTCCTCGGACAGGCGACGCCCTGCCCGCGCGCACATTGCGCTTCCCACCCGATTTTTCCAGCAACCGCACGCCCTCGATCACGATCTCGTGCGACAGCGCCTTGCACATGTCGTACACGGTGAGCGCGGCCACGCTGGCGCCGGTCAGGGCTTCCATCTCGACGCCGGTCTTGTGGGTGATCGCGACCTCGCAGCGGATCGCGAGCTCGGTATCCGAAACGAAATCCGCTTCGATGCGGCAGCGCTCGATCGCGAGCGGATGGCAGAACGGGATCAGCTCGTGGGTACGCTTGGCGGCCATGGTGCCGGCGATGACCGCAGTGTCGATGACCGGACCTTTGGGCGAGTGCATGCCGCCTTCGCGCAATGCGTCGGCGACCACCTGCGGAAATCGCACGATGGCTTGCGCGACCGCAACCCGCGCGGTGACATCCTTGGCGCCGACGTCCACCATGCGCGGGCGATTGGCAGCATCCAGATGGGAAAATTTCTTTCGCATGGCTTGAAAATCAAGAACCTTGACCACGGATCGGCACGGATGAACACGGATCAAGCAAAAGCGCACCCGATTCGCGTTGAATTGCAACAGGCCCGCGAGCCGAAAAGTGCATCCGCTTTCCTGATTCGCGCTGAAGTTCAACAAACCACATCGTCATTCCGGGGCCAGCACCGGCTTCATCGGCGATGGAACCCGACTGCGTTGGCAGGATTGCCAACGCGAACGCCGAAGGCGGCCGCAGGCGAGCGCCATGGATGGCGCGAGTCAATCCATCTTGCCTTTTCCCTGATTCGAAAAAATGGATTCCGGGTTCTGCCCGCATACAACGCGGGCAGCCCCGGAATGACGAAGTTTCATGGGACCATTCGCGTTCAATCGTGTGGAACATCGAGGCGAATCAGGAAAGCGCACCCGCTTTTATCCGTGTGAATCCGTGTTGATCCGTGGTGAAGCTTCAATCACGCAGCCGAAATGCAACATCAACCACCTATACGATACATCTCGACGTGTTCGAGCACCCCGGCCGCGCGCAGTTCCGCGCGGCGCTCGCTGTAGCGATCACCGCGATGGCTCCAGATGCCGGCGATGGCGGCGCGCAACGCCGCGTCGGACTCGCCGGCGCGCAGCAACGCGCG
Source organism: Rhodanobacteraceae bacterium (assembly GCA_050738055.1). GTDB lineage: Bacteria > Pseudomonadota > Gammaproteobacteria > Xanthomonadales > Rhodanobacteraceae > 66-474. Next base: position 855 of record JBOHYT010000431.1, on the reverse strand, counting down.
TAGGTCGTGGCCGACATGCGCGAACAGGCAGGTATACAACTTTCCGTCGGCCGACAGCCGCGCGCGGGTGCAACCGCCGCAGAACGGCTCGGTCACCGAATTGATGAACCCGACCTCGCCTTCCCCGTCGCGGAAACGCCAGCGTCGGGCGGTCGACGCGGGGTTGCGCGGCAACGGCTCCAGCGGCCAGCGCGCATCGATCCGTCGCACCAGTTCGGCACCGGGAACCACGCGATCGCCGCGCCAGCCATTCAAAGTACCGACATCCATGTACTCGATGAAGCGAACGACGTGCCCGGTGCCGCGGAAACGCTCAACCAGATCCAGCACGCCGTCGTCGTTCACGCCCCGCATCACCACGCAGTTGATCTTGAGCGAACCAAAACCCGCAGCTTGGGCGGCCGCGATCCCGGCCTCGACCTCGGCAAGCTCGCCGCGTCCGCCCGACATCCGCCGGAAGACGTCGGGATCGGCGCTGTCCATGCTCACGGTGATCCGCGCGAGGGCGGCACCGCGCAGCGCCGATGCGAACCGCGGCAACAGCACGCCGTTGGTGGTGAGCGCGAGGTCCTCTACACCTTCGATCGCGGCCAACCGCGCCACCAGCTCGGGAAGCTCGCGCCGCAGCAGCGGCTCGCCCCCGGTCAGGCGCAGCTTGCGCACACCGAGCGACACGAACATCCGCGCGATGCGTTCGATCTCGCCGAAATCCAGCCGGTCGCGCGCGCGCAGAAATGCGTGGTCATCGGGATAGGCCGCTTCCGGCATGCAGTACGGGCAGCGGAAATTGCAGCGATCGATCACCGAGATCCTGAGGTCGGCCAGCGTTCGCCCCAGCGCGTCGGGCGGCGCCGG
>JBOHYT010000430.1:0-4419 GCA_050738055.1 Rhodanobacteraceae bacterium | reverse complement strand
GCCCCAACTACTACTTCGTGCCCGAGGACGGCGCGTTGCGCGAGGAATACCAGCGCGGCTGGAAGATCACCGAGGCGATGCCGGTGAGCAACGTCGGAATCATCACCAAGCGTGACGCGCTAACGATCGATATGGATCGCCAAGCCCTTTGGTCGCGCGTTGCCGACTTTGCCGAACTTGTGGAGCGCGATGCCCGTGAAAAATATGATCTTCCAGCCGACGTGCGCGATTGGTCCGTCGAACGTGCTCAGGCGGACTTGAGGAAATCTGGCCCCAGTGCAGACAGAATCATTCCGATTAGCTACCGCCCGTTTGATAATCGCTTCATGTACTACACGGGCAATTCAAGGGGATTTGTTGGCTGGCCGTTCGAAAAAATTACGCATCACTTCCTCGATGGCGCAAACGTAGGTTTGATTACCGCGAGGTCAAACAAGTCGCAAACTGTAGATCATTTCTTCGCGACATCGAATATGCCGGAAACAAAGTGCGGGGAGCGAACAACCCAATCATGTGTCTTCCCCCTTTGGCTCCATCCCCGCGAATCGGTCGACCTGCTGGACGACGTGCCGCGCGAGAAGAAGCCGAACCTCGCGCCGGATTTCGTCGCGGCGCTCACCACGGCCGTCGGCACAACGCCGAGCCCCGAGGACACGCTGGCGTACATCTACGCGATCCTGTACGCGCCGTCCTACCGCACGCGCTACGCCGATTTCCTGAAACGCGATTTCCCGCGCGTGCCGATCACCACGAACCGCAAATTGTTCGACGCGCTGGTGAGGATCGGCCGCGAACTGATCGCGCTGCACACCATGCAAACCACGCTGCCGCGGATCACCGGCTTTCCGGTTTCAGGCAGCAACGAAGTGGTGAAGGTGCGCTGGACCGCTGCTTCCCCTCTCCCCTCGGGAGAAGGGAAGGGCGTGGGCCCGGTCTGGATCAACGACGCGCAGTATTTCGAAGGCGTGCCCGAAGCCGTGTGGAACACGCACATTGGCGGCTACCGCGTGGCCGAGAAGTGGCTGAAGGACCGCAAGGGCCGCCCGCTTGCCTACGACGACCTGGCGCACTACCAGGACGTGATCGCCGCGCTGGCTCGCACATTGGTCCTGCAGGCCGGTCTTGACGCGGCCGTCACGTCCGCCGGCGGCTGGCCGCTCGACTGAGCGGCCCACGCGCATTCGGATTGCGACACGCGCCGGTGCATGAGAAAATCGCACAGCTAAGAAGGAACAAACGCATGCTTGCCCTGTATTGGCCCGTTCTCCTGTTCCTGTGCGTCGCGGGCGTGATCGGTGTGTCGCTGCTCGCGGTGGGCTGGGTCATGGGGCCGCGGCGGCCGGACAGCGAGAAGCTCTCGCCCTACGAGTGCGGCTTCGAGGCGTTCGAAACGGCGCGCATGAAGTTCGACGTGCGCTATTACCTGATCGCGATCCTGTTCATTCTGTTCGATCTGGAAATCGCGTTCCTGTTCCCGTGGGCGGTGGTGCTGAACAAGGTCGGCTTGATCGCGCTGATCGACATGTTCATCTTCCTGGCGCTGCTGACGATCGGCTACGTCTACGTGTGGAAAAAAGGGGCGCTGGAATGGGACTAGAGGCAACCGCAACGCGTCATGGTGCCCGCGCCGCGTTGGCCGGCGCGTCGCCGTCGAAATTCCATCCCGCGGGCCCACATTCCTGTCATGGAGCTTCGGCATGGGCTTGATTTCCCGCTTCACCGAGGTGATGCACAACCCGGTGCCGATTGCCCGGGTCGATGACATCCTGCGACCCGACGCCGACAACCCGATCATGCAGCACGGGTTCGGCGTCACCAGCCTTGATGCGTTGCTGAACTGGGCGCGTACGGGCTCGATGTGGCCGATGACGTTCGGGCTTGCGTGCTGCGCGGTGGAGATGATGCACGCCGGCATGTCGCGGCTGGACCTCGACCGCTCCGGGGTGGTCTTTCGGCCCAGCCCGCGCCAGAGCGACGTGATGATCATCGCCGGCACGCTGGTCAACAAGATGGCGCCGCCGCTGCGCAAGGTGTACGACCAGATGCCCGAGCCGCGCTGGGTAATCTCGATGGGCAGTTGCTCCAACGGCGGCGGCTATTACAGCTATTCGTATTCGGTGGTGCGCGGTAGCGACCGGATCGTGCCGGTCGATGTTTACGTGCCGGGCTGCCCGCCCACCGCCGAAGCGCTGATCTACGGGATTCTGCAACTGCAGAAGAAGATCCGCCGCACCAATACCATCGCCCGCTAGGGTCTCAGCATGGTGAACGGATCCTCCAACATGAGCCAGACCACACCCCAGCAATTGGCCGATCGCTTGCGTGCGCGCTTCGGCGAGCGCATCGACAATCTGGAAGTCCTGCATGCGCAGACGACGATCGAAGTGGCGCCCGCGCATCTGGTCGAGATTTGCACCGTGTTGCGCGACGACCCGGAATTCCGGTTCGCGCAGCTCGTCGATTTGTGTGGTGTCGACTTCCTCGGTTTTGGCGAGGGCGAATGGGCGACCTCCGGCACCGCCACCGCCGAGGGGTTCGGGCGCGGCGTGACCGGCGCCGCCGGCCCGGGCCGGTTCGACTGGGCGAATCACCCGCGGCGCCCGCAATTCCTGCGCCGGTTTGCGTCCGTCGCGCACTTGCTGTCGCTGGAGCACAACGTCCGCCTGCGGGTGCGCTGCTTCGCTCCGGAAGACGAGCTTCCGGTGCTGCCGAGCCTGATCGGCGTATGGTCGTCGGTCAACTGGTTCGAACGCGAGGCGTTCGACCTGTTCGGAATCATTTACGAAGGCCACCCTGACTTGCGCCGCATCCTCACCGACTACGGTTTCGTCGGGCACCCGTTCCGCAAGGATTTCCCGCTGATCGGCAACGTGGAGGTGCGCTACGACCCGGAATGCAGGCGCGTCGTGTACGAACCGGTCACCTCGATCACGCCGCGGGTCACGGTCGCCCGCGTGGTGCGCGAGGACTCGCGCTGGGGCACCGCGCGCGCGGAAGCCGCCGACGACTGGAAGGACAATTGACGTGGCCGACGAACCCGATCAAAGCGGCGAAATCCGCAGCTACACCATGAACTTCGGCCCGCAGCACCCGGCGGCGCACGGGGTGCTGCGGCTGGTGATGGAGATGGAAGGCGAAACCATCATTCGCATCGATCCGCACATCGGGCTGCTGCACCGCGCGACCGAGAAGCTCGCCGAATCCAAGCCATACAACCATTCGATCGGCTACATGGACCGGCTCGACTACGTGTCGATGATGTGCAACGAGCACGCCTATGTGCGCGCGATCGAACAGTTGATGGGGATCACGCCGCCCGACCGCGCGCTGTGGATCCGTACGATGTTCGACGAGATCACCCGCATCCTCAATCACCTGATGTGGCTCGGCTCGAACGCGCTCGACCTCGGTGCGATGGCGGTGATGCTGTACGCGTTCCGCGAGCGCGAGGAACTGATGGACGTGTACGAGGCGGTGTCCGGAGCACGCCTGCACGCGACCTATTACCGGCCGGGCGGCGTCTTTCGCGACCTGCCCGGCAGGATGCCGCAGTACAAGGAGTCGCCTTGGCACAAGGGCAAGGATCTGGCGCGCCTCAACGAATGGCGCCAGGGTTCGATGCTCGATTACCTCGACGCGTTCACCGAGGACTTCCAGCACAAAGTCGACGAATACGAGGAGCTGCTGACCGACAACCGCATCTGGAAGCAGCGCACCGTGGACATCGGCATCGTCAGCCCCGAGCAGGCGCTGGCGTACGGCATGACCGGTCCGATGATCCGCGCCTCGGGCATCGAATGGGACTTGCGCAAGAAGCAGCCGTACGCGAAGTACGCCGAGGTCGACTTCGACATCCCGGTCGGCACCCGCGGCGACTGCTACGACCGTTACCTGGTGCGCGTCGCCGAAATGCGCCAGTCGGCGCTGATCATCCGCCAGTGCGTGGACTGGCTGAGGAAAAACCCGGGCCCGGTGATCGTCAAGAACTACAAGGTCGCGCCGCCCACGCGCGAGGACATGAAGGAGTCGATGGAGGCGCTGATCCACTGGTTCAAGCTGTTCAGCGAAGGCTTCAGCGTGCCGGCCGGCGAGACCTACGCCGCGGTCGAGGCGCCCAAGGGCGAATTCGGTTGCTACCTCGTGGCCGACGGCGCCAACAAGCCGTTCCGCGTACACCTGCGCGCGCCGAGCTTCGTGCACCTCTCGTCGATCAACGAGATCACCCGCGGACATATGTTGCCGGACGTGGTGGCGATGGTTGGCACCTATGACTTGGTGTTCGGGGAGGTGGATCGATGAGGCCGGGACTCGGGACTCGGGACTCGGGACTCGCCGTCGTTGCGATTCCCGTGCGTGCGGTCGGACGCGCGCGCGTCACTGGAAACCGGCGTTGCAGTACGTGGGCTGTGCTCTGCTTTT
>JBOHYT010000429.1:0-13181 GCA_050738055.1 Rhodanobacteraceae bacterium | reverse complement strand
GTCATCGCCAGTGCGAACGCGTCGAGCACCTGCGGGTTGATCGCGGTGTCGCGCGCGGCGTCGATCTCTTCTTTTCCTGCACCCGCCAGCCCCTTGTTGAAATGCAGCGACAATCCGAATTCACGCGTCATCGCGAACAGCGCATCGACCAGCGCCGCTTGTCGGTTCGGCTGCAACAACTCCGCAGCCAACCACGCGGAGACGAAACTGGTGATGTACTGCCCGGACTGCTCGGCGTCGCCCGTCCACACGATATTGTCGAGCGGCGCATTCGGGCGGGAATCGGCCACTACGGCGCCAGGCACCTTTCGCATCAGCTCGGGGTTCCACATGTCCCGCGCAGGGAACGCCAATATCTGCAGCGGCGCCGTAATCCGGTAATCGCCCGGTGATGCCTGCACGAAATCGACGAACGGTTTCCAGATTGCTTCCGCTTGGGTCTTGTCCAGCCCCTGGAACATCATGCTGATGCGGAAATGGTTGGGCCTACGGAAGTGGGCCTGCTCTCCCCAATGCGGATTGACGAGGCTTTCGCTGCAAAAGCGTATGAAACGCGCCAGCAGGCGCCGGTACGCATGATCGGAACTCGACTCGATCGTGATGTTGAGCGCACCAAACAAACGCGGCAGTTCGCGCGTGCGCAGGGTCAACCGCGTAATCACGCCGAAGCTGCCACCGCCGCCGCCCTTCAACGCCCAGAACAGTTCGGGATCGTTGCAGGCATTGACGGTGCGGATTTTCCCGTCCGCGGTGACGACTTCGGCCTCCACCAGATTCGCCGCGGCGGTGCCGTAGCGCTTGGACCAGCTTCCGAAGCCGCCGCTGCTGACGAGCCCTGCAACGCCGACGGTCAGGCAGCCGCCGCCCTGCACGTAACGTCCACCCTTGGGCGTCACCGCATCGTACGTGTGACTCCAGATCTGCCCGGCGCCCACGCTGACAGCCGGTTGCGGCTTGACCCTCCCCTCGCAGCCTTTGGGCACGAACGCATCGTGCATCGCGATGTCCTGCATGGGATGCGTCCACACCAACAGCGAATCCGGCGCATCGGAGGTGCCCTGATAACTGTGCCCCGCACCTTTCACCACCAGCCGCAGCTTGTGTTCGCGAGCGAAGGTCACCGCGGCCGCGACGTCGGAAGCGCTTTTCGCAGCGACCGCGTATGCACTGGGTTTGGAGGTCCACGCATCCACCCATCCCGAGGTTTGTGTCAGGTTGGCGTGGTCGAGGATGTAATACGGGTTGCGAATGTCCTTGAAGAACTCGCTGCACGCCTTGCCCGACGGATCGGCTCGACACACAGCCAATGGATCGGCGAGTTTCATCAGACGGCCGCCGACCTGCTGGTTCAAGCCCTTCCATTCGGTCGCGGACGGCCAACCCGCCTCGCCTGGCCGAACACGCCGGAGGGTTCGTGCGGCGGCCGCGGTCTTGCTCCACAGCGTTTCCGGGAAAGTCGCCAGCAAGGCCCCGAACAGCGGCGCCCCGACCATCCACTTCAGCAACGCGCGTCGCTTCATCGTGCTTTCCTCCGGTTTGAAGCGGCGCAGCATACACCGCGTGCACGTGATGCAGTGCCGTAGGGCGGGTCTCGACCCGCCGCTTCATGCCGTGTCGGGCAGCCGTAGGGCCGGTCTTGACCCGCCATTCCATGCCGCGCAGTGCCGGTGAACGCAACCGCTCCGCATATTGCGGCGGGTCGAGACCCGCCCTACGCGTGATCACAGGGCCGCCCTGCGCGCGATCACGAGAGGTCAAGTATTGGCGTATTTTTCCGGGCGAACATCCGGCAGGAACACCGCGAGCAGACCCAGCAACGGCAGGAACGCGCAGACCTGGTACACGAACACGATGCCGTAATGGTCCGCGACCACGCCCAGTACCGCGGCGCCGAGTCCGCCGAGCCCGAACGAGAATCCGTAGAACAACCCGGAGACCATGCCGATCCGGTGCGCCAGCATGTCCTGCGCATACACGATGATCGCCGGGAACGCCGACGCCAGCACGATCCCGATCATCACGCTCAGTCCGATGGTCCAGCCAAGGTCCACGTAAGGCAGCGCCAGCGTGAACGGCGCGCAGCCGAGGATCGAAAACCAGATCACCCGCTTGCGGCCGATCCGGTCGCCCAGCGGGCCACCAATCAAGGTGCCGGCGGCCACGGCGAACAGGAACACCGCCAACAGGTGGTCGGCGGTCTTCGCCGAACTTCTGAAGTGATGGATGAGGTAGAACGTGTAATAGCTGCTGATGCTGGCAAGGTAAAAAAACTTCGAAAACACCAATATCAGCAGCACGCCGATGGTGCGGCGTACGACCGGGGCGGGATAGCGCGGTTTGTCGGTCGGCAGGCGCTTGCTGCCGCGCTCGTCGATGTGCCTGCTGTACCAACGACTGACCTGCAACAGGATCACGATCGCCAGCAGCGCGGCCAAACCGAACCAGTGCACGTTGCTGCGTCCATAGGTCAGCACGATGGCTGCCGCAAGCATCGGACCGATGGCCTGCCCGATGTTGCCGCCGAGCTGGAAAATCGATTGCGCGAGCCCGTACCGCCCCCCCGACGCCATCCGCGCAACCCGCGAGGATTCGGGATGGAACACCGACGAACCACACCCGATCAATCCCACCGACACCAGCAGGATCGGATAGGTCGGCGCCACCGACAGCAGCAGCAGGCCGCCGAGCGTGAAGCACATCCCGACCGGCAGCGAGTACGGCAGCGGATGTTTGTCCGTCACCATCCCGACGACCGGCTGCAACAACGAGGCGGTTATTTGAAACGTAAATGTGATCAAGCCCACCTGGAAAAACGCGAGATGGAACTCACCCTTCAGCAGCGGGTAGATCGCCACGATCACCGACTGCATCATGTCGTTGAGGACGTGGGAAAAACTGACCGCACCGATTACGCTGAAGCGCGTCGGGCCGTGCGGCGCGGACGCGACGACAGGTTCCGACACCGAATCGTGGATCGGCCTGCCGCGCGCAGTGGGGTTCAGGTCCATGCGCGGATCAAAAACACGGATGGCAACGAACCGCCGTCGCGAACGGACGGACACACAGCGGATTCATGAACGTCCCTTGCGCCGTGTGCCACCCGTCCGCGGCCTGTCGCGTGCAAGTCGTCCCGCTGCGGCCACGATGTCGGCTTCGCCCGGCAACACCAGCAGCGCCGCACCGCCCAACGGGGTGTAGGTGTCGACGCCGACGACGCGTTGCATCGGCTTGCCGCCGAGGCCAGCTTCGACGATCGCCGTGATGATGCCCTCGCCGACGCCGGCGCTCTTGCGGCCTTCATCGACAATCAGGATGCGCTTGGCCGATTTCGCGTGTTCCACGATGAAGGCATCGTTCAGCGGCACCAGCCAACGCAGGTCGACCACCCGCACTTTCCACCGGTGCTTCCGTTCGATCTCGCGCGCGGCACGGAGGCTCATCGGCACGCCGTTGCCGTAGGTGAAGATCACGAGATCCTGCGCCTCCGCGCCGTACACGCGGCCTTCGCCGAGCGCCATGGCCTCACCGGGCGGCGGGTACGCAAATTGCCATTCGCCATCGCCGTGCCCGTACAGGTCCTTGGTCATGTACAGCGCGATGGGTTCCAGGAACACGCACACCCGTCCGTCGACCTTGCACAGCGCCGCGAGTGTCCGCAGCATCGTCGCCGTGTCGTCGCCACGCGACGGACAACCCACCACGAGGCCTGGGATGTCGCGCAGCGCCGCGATCGAGTTGTCGTTGTGGAAGTGCCCGCCGAAGCCTTTCTGGTAGCCGAGCGCAGCGATCCGGACCAGCAGCGGATTGCGGTACTGGTCGTTGGAGAAGAACTGCAGCGACGCCGCCTCGCCGCGGATCTGGTCGCAGGCGTTGTGGAAATACGCGAGGTACTGGATTTCCGGGATCGGCAGCAGCCCCATGTTGGCGTAGCCCTGCGCCAAGCCCAGGATCGTCGTCTCGTCCAGCAGCGTGTTGAACACGCGCGCGCCCTTGAACGCCTTGTAGAGTCCGCGCGTCAGCGTGTACACCCCGCCCTTCTGCGCCACGTCCTCGCCGAACACCAGCGACTCCGGATATTTTGCGAGCAGGTCGTGCAACGCTGCATTGATCTGCAACGCGAGGTGCCGGGGCGGCTGCCGCTCCGGCAGTTTGTCGCCGCCGCCGAACACCGCCGCGCGGCGATCGGCGTAATCCGCGCGAGCGGCTTCGGCCGCGACGGCTTCGGGCGTGTACGGCGCGAGCGGCGCCGTCACTTCCTCGAGCGTGGTGAGCCTGGGACGATGGTCGGCTTCCTCGGCCGCCGCAAAGCAGCGCTTGCGGATTGCCTCGTATTGCTCGAGCAACGACGGTTTCGTGTACAGCCCCGATTCGAGCGCGATCGCGGCCGAGCGAAGCAACGGATCGGTGGCTTCGAGCGCCATCAGTTCCTCGACGCTGCGCCATTCGATCTCGAAGTCGGTGCCAGCGTGGCCAGTGAGGCGTGTGGTCTTGAGGTGCAGGAATGTCGGCCGGCGCGTCGAGCGGCAATGTTCCACCGCACGTTCGACTTCCGCATAGCCCTCGGCAAGGTCGAGTCCGTCGGCGAAAAAGTAGTCGAGATTCTTGCGGTCCCGGAAATTGTTGGCAACCCAACCTGCGGGCGTCTTCACCGAAATGCCGATGCCGTTGTCCTCGCACACGAACAGCACCGGCACGGGCAGGCGCTGGTACGCGGTGTATGCCGCTGCGTTGAACGCGACCTGTGCGGTGGCGTGGTTGCTGGAGGCATCCCCGAACGAGCAGATCACGATCGAGTCCTTCGGCACCGGCAGTGGATGTCCGATGCGCGGCGCCTGTTCGATCGCGACCGCGGTACCGAACGCCTTGGGCAGGTGCGAGGCGACGGTGGAGGTCTGTGGCAACACCCACAACGGCTTGGAACCCCACACCTTGTGGCGTCCGCCGGAGGCCGGATCCTCGCTGCTGGCCGCAAACGACAGCGCCGAATCAATCACCGGATCGATGCCCGGAACTTTCCGAGAGCGTTCGGCCATGAACGCTCCGGAACGGTAATGCAGGAACGCCGGATCGGTATGCCGCATCAGCCGCGCCACCATTGCGTTGCCTTCGTGTCCCGAGGAACCGATCGTATAGAACACCTTGTTCTGCACTCGCAGCACCCGCGCCATCAAATCGAGGTGTCGCGAGATCAACTGCGATTCGAACAACTCGCGGAAATCGCGCGCCGTGCAAGCGCTGCCCGGCAGCACGGGTGCGTCGTCGCGCGGCGCCGGCAGCGGCTTGCCATCCCACGCCTGCACGAACTCGATGAAGTTCGCATCCACGATTTCCGCGCGGTTGAAGCCCTTGTGACGGGCCGGAATGGGGGATTTGATCGCGTTCATGTCCTGGCAACTGCAAGTTGCGGGCGCCGCGCCAGCCACTGCTCGCGCGTCTGGCCCCAGATCTCGATGGGGTCGTTTTCGTAGGGCGCCGGCAGCTTGCCCGGTCCCCGTTTCGCCGAACCCAGCCGACGCGCGACGGCTTGCGAGGGAAGGTTGTCCGGCGCGATGCAATGGATGATTCCACGCCAGCCGAGATTCGCGAAGGCCCAGTCGGTCGCGGCCGTTGCGGCTTCCGTCGCGTAGCCCTGTCCCCACGCGTCGCGCGCAAGCGTCCAGCCAATTTCGTCACCAGGCCAGCCTTCCGGATGCAACGGCCCGACGCGTCCGATCCATGCACCGCTGGTTTTTTCGATCACCGAGAACGGTGCAAAACCCTCGATGCGCCAAGCGCCAACGTTGGCCAAAAACCGGTTCCACGCATCAAATCGGGATTTGACACCGCCAAGGTGCCGCATGACTTCCGCATCCTGTCCAACCGCAGACCAGCCTTCAAAGTCTTCACGCCGCGGCACGCGCAGGGTAAGCCGCGCCGTTTCCAGCACGGGTTCCGGAGATGGCGCCGCGCTCGGCATCGCTCACTTGGCCGGATGGTAGGTGCACCCGGGCGCCGCACTCGCGATGTCCGGGATGTTCGGGCTGTAGCAGGTATATTCCACGCCTTTCTTGCCTTGCTTGTCGGTCACGACCTTGGGTGCCAACTGAAGGATGCCGCCGGTGACGCCCACCGCTGAGGTGAGATACACGTTGATCACGCCACCCTGGCTGACCAGGATCGAGCGAATCTCGTTGCTGCCAAGTTGGTTGGCCGCGGCGACGTGCGCTTCGGCGTTGTTCGACGGCGGCGCCGGATCGGAAAGCATCGCATCGGCCACGCCCATCTTGACCAGCGCCAGACGCAACGAAGTCAGCGCCAGATGGATCTCGCCGGCATTGACGGCCGCCATCGCCGTGCCCGAGGCCAGCAGTGCGCTGGCGGCGACGCAGGCGAGAATCTTGTTGCGGAATTTCATTTTATGCTCCTGCGGTTCGGTCGCGCCCGTTTACAACAAGGTTTTCAAGAGCTTTTTTGCCACGGATTTGCACGGATGCACACGGATAAAGCTTTTGATCCGTGTAATCCGTGTTGATCCGTGGTAAAGGCTTTCTGATTTGCAACAAGGATTTCCGAAACCTGGTTCCTGGGAGGGACGATCACAATCAAAACGCATTGATGCCGGTCAGTTCCCTGCCGACCACCAATTGATGCACCGTCTGGGTACCTTCGTAGGTCACCACCGACTCCAGGTTCAGCGCGTGACGGATCGCAACGTGCTCGGTGGTGATGCCGGCGCCGCCGAGGATGTCGCGGCATTCGCGGGCGATATCCAGCGCCATCCGCACATTGTTCCACTTGGCCAGCGAAATCTGGGTCGCGTGCAACTCGCCGGCATCCTTGAGGCGACCGAGTCTGAGCGCCAGCAACTGCGCCGTAGTGATGCGGCGCGCGATATCGGCCAGGCGCAACTGGATCGCCTGGTTGGCGGCGAGCTTGCGATTGAACAACACGCGCTCCTGGGTGTAATCCAGTACCTCTTTCAGACACGCCTGCGCGGCGCCGACCGGACCCCAACTGATCCCGAAGCGCGCGGAATCGAGGCAACTCAGCGGGCCGCGCAATCCCTTGACGTTCGGCAGCATCGCGCTTTCCGGCACCCGCACGTCGTCGAGGAACAGCGCGCTGGTGACCGACGCGCGCAGGCTCATCTTCTTGTGCACTTCCTGCGCGGCAAATCCTTTGATCGACGTCGGCACCAGGAATCCGCGGATGCCGTCGTCGGTTTTCGCCCAGACCAGCGCGACGTGCGCGAGGTTGCCGTTGGTGATCCACATCTTCGACCCGTTGATCACCCAGTCGCCGCCGTCTTTCTTCGCAACCGTCTTCATGTTGCCGGGATCGGAACCGCCGTGCGGTTCGGTCAGGCCGAAGCAGCCGATGGTTTCACCCGATGCCATCTTCGGCAGGTATTCGCGTTTCTGCTCCTCGCTGCCGAACGCGAAGATCGGATACATCACCAGCGACGACTGCACCGACGCGAAGCTGCGCAGCCCCGAATCGCCGCGTTCCATTTCCTGGCAGATCAGCCCGTAGCTGACCTGGTTCATGCCGGCGCCGCCGTATTCCTCGGGGATCGTGGCACCGAGCAACCCGAGCCCCGCGATTTCCGGAATCAGCTCGGCGGGAAACCTCGCCTGGTCGAAGCAATCGCCGATGATCGGCAGCACCTTGTCGTCGACGAAGCGCCCCACCGAATCCTGCACCATCCGCTCCTCGTCGCTGAGCAGCGCGCGGACGTCGTACAGGTCGAGCGGGTTCAGGCGGCGGGCGGGCATGGCGATTCCGGTGGCAAGCACAGCCGGACATTGTAACGGGAGGAGGGACCCGGGACCGGGGACTCGGGGCTCGGAACTGGCAAAAGAACAATCCTCCCAATCGTCATTCCGGCGAAAGCCGGAATCCATGGTGCTTTGGGAAGGTCGCAACATCAAAATGGGATTCCGGGTTCCATCGCCGGTAAAGCTGGCGATGGCCCCGGAATGACGAAGAGCTTTATGGTTTCGTCGAGCCCCGGGTCCCGTCATTCGGGTTTCGAGTCCCGAGTCCCGGGTCCCGGCTGTTGCTCACCCCATGCGGCACATGCCCGGTCGCCACGTGCCGGCGCGCCGATTCCACGTTGATCGGCGAATCGTCGAAGAACAGGTCGGCGCCGAAGGCTTCCAGGAACGGCCCCTTGTCGCGCCCGCCCAGGAACAGTGCCTCGTCGATGCGCACGCCCCACTCGCGCAGGGTCAGGATCACCCGCTTGTGCGCAGGCGCGGAACGTGCCGTGACCAGCGCTGTGCGGATCGGCGAATTCTCGGGTGGAAAAGCAGCCTGCAGCCGGTGCAGCGCGTCGAGAAAGTTGCGGAACGGGCCGCCGGGCAGCGGTTCGTCCCAGCGCTCGGATTCGTTGCGATGAAAGGCCTCGATGCCCTGCTCCTGCGAAACGCGCTCGGAATCATCGCTGAAGATCACCGCGTCGCCATCGAAGGCGATGCGCAACTGTCCGGGATGCGCGTCGTGCATCTGCGAGGGCAGGATCGTCGCGGCCGCGACGCCCGACTCGAGTGCGCGGGCGACGTTCTCCGCGTTCGCCGACAGGAACAGGTCCACCGCGAACGGCGCGATGTATTCGCTGGTCGCCTCGCCGGACGTGAACGCCGCGCGCGTGATCGCCAGCCCGTAGTGCTGGATCGAGTTGAAGATGCGCAGCCCGGTGTCTCCCGAATTGCGCGACAGCAGGATCACTTCCACGTACGGGACGTCGGGCTCGGGACGGTTCAACGCCAACAGCTTCTTCACTACCGGGAACGCGACGCCCGGCAGCAGGACATCGTTCTCGTGCGCAATCTGGTAGGCACGGTAGGCTTCCAGCCCTTCGCGCTCGAACAGCGCGTGCGATTCGGTCAAGTCGAACAGCGCGCGCGAGGAGATCGCGACCACCAGCTTGTTGTCGTCGCGCGTCGCCAAATCATCGTGCAGGGAGGGAACGTCCACGTCCGCAGTCTATCGCGCCGCGGCCGTTTCACCGCACGATCGGCCCCCACAACGGACGCGACAGCTCCACCAGCCCCCACGACATCGCCGCGCTGACCGGCAGGGTAAGGATCCACGACCACACCATCCGCTCGACCACGGTCCAGCGCACCGCGTTGAACCGCTTCGAGGCGCCGACGCCCATGATCGAGGACGAGACCACGTGGGTGGTCGAAACCGGCAGCCCGAATACGGACGCGGCGATGATCACCGCGGCGGAACTGGTCTCCGCGGCAAACCCGTTGATCGGGTGCAATTTCACCATCTTGTGGCCGAGCGTCTTGATGATCCGCCAGCCGCCGCCGGCGGTGCCGCCCGCCATCACCAGCGCGCATAACACCTTTACCCACACCGGGATCGGAAAATGGCCGCCGACGTCGGAGACGCGGAGAAAGTGCAGCCACCACGGGAGGTGGTCGAAACTGTGGGTGGCGGTCGCATCGGCAAGCGCCAGCGCAATGATGCCCATGGTCTTCTGCGCATCGTTCATTCCATGCGAAACGCCCATCGCCGCCGCCGAGAACAGTTGCGCCTTGCCGAAAAAGAAATTCACGAACGGCGTGCGTCCGAACCGGCGCAGGAAACCCGTGCGATGGCAGAACCAGGCGAACAGCGCGAGCAGTGCGCCCATCACCGCGATGCCGAGCACGAAGCCCGCGATCGGCGACACCACCATTGGCACGATCACCTTGGGAATCACACCGCCGCCGCGCCACCAATGATTGAGATCGGTCGCCCAGATGATCGCGCGAAAATTTCCGTTCGAAGCCGCGAACGCGGCCCCGCACAGTCCGCCAACCAGCGCATGCGTCGATGACGTCGGCAACCCGAGCCACCAGGTGATCAGATCCCAGATGATGGCGCCGACCAGCGCGCAGACCAGCACCTCGGCGCCAACCTGCAGCACCCCCGCGTCGATCAGCCCCGTGGCGATCGTGACCGCCACCGCGGAACCCAGCAGCGCGCCGGCAAGGTTGGTGACTGCCGCCAGCAACACGGCCTGTCCCGGGGTAAGCACCTTGGTCGCAACCACCGTCGCGATCGAATTGGCGGTGTCGTGGAATCCGTTGATGTAGGTGAACACCAACGCGATCGCGATGACGGCGATGAGCAGGCCGAGGGTCATTGCGGAAACCGGGACCCGGGACTCGGGAACAGCAAAGAGCCCGCATGCCGAACGTCGTTACACGGCGAACGAGATGACCGAGACGGGTTGACTTGCGCTAAAGGATTGCCAGCGAGGCGTAACACGTCCACGACGCACCGTCGGGTCCCGGGTCCCGGGTCCCCGGTCCCGGTACTCATGAATTCTTCAACACGATCGAATAAATCACGTTGCCGACGTCGCGGCAGCGGTCGACGGCCTTTTCCAGCAACTCGAACAGATCCTTGGCGAGCATCATCCGGATCGGGTCGTCACTGCCGAGGTACAAGTCGCGATACGGTTCCAGCAACATGCGGTCGGCTTCCGCCTCGACGGCCTGCAGGCGGTCCTGCAGCTTGCGCATCCGGCCGATGTTGAGGCCGTTGCGGAGTTCGCGGACCATTTCGAATACGCGCTCGGTAGCGCTCATCAGCAGACTGGCGCGCGCCGCGAAGTCGATCCCTTCGACGCGCCCGGCGACGATCGCGTAGCGCTCGGCGAATTTTTCGATGGTCTTGGGGATGCGATACAACGCGGAGGACATGGCCTCGATGTCTTCGCGGTCGAGCGCGGTGACGAACGTATTGACCAGTTCCTCGCTGATGCTGGTGGCCAGTTCCTTTTCGCGCCGCCGCGCGGCCCGGAAGCCATCCAGCAGCAGCGGTTCACCGTGTGTCTCCAGCAACCCCTGCAGCGCCTTGGCGCCGTCTCGCGCCGCACCAGCGCTGGCTTCCAGAAGGTCGTAGAAGCGGTCGCCCTTGCCGAACATCGTCTGCAGCGAAAACATGGCGGTTCATCCGGTGCAAAATCGCGCAAATGGTACACGAGCAGGCTGCCACCCCGAAGCTTGCTAAACTGTGCCGATGGACCCTCCCGCGCGGCTTTGGGCCTGTCAACGCCATGCCACGTGGCCGCGCCGTCGGCCATTTGCCTGCAGGGCAAGGAAGAGCGAGGAGGATGTATGTCGATACATAGACGAGTGATGACGCGGCCATGCGGGCAAATGGCCCCGGCCCGAAGGGTTGCTCCGCAGCGGCCGCCATACGGCGGCGCGTGCCTTGACCATGGAACCACCATGGCGCTGCGGCACGCACCTTGTCTGGCAACCGCTGCGAAGCAACGCGACTCGCGCGGCATGGCGTTGACAGGCCCTGAATGCTGACCGACCTCGGCCTGGTACTGTTGTTGGCGCTGGGCAATGCATTCTTCGCGCTGGCGGAAATCGCCCTGATCGCCGCACGCAGGAGCCGGCTTCGCTACATGGCCCGCACCAGCGCGCGCGCGCAGATCGCGCTGCGGCTGGCCCAGCATCCCGACCGGTTCCTCTCGACGGTGCAGGTCGGCATCACACTGATCACGCTGGTCACCGGCGCCGCAACTGGCGCGGCGATCAGCGAGACGATCCGTCACTGGCTCATCGCACTCGGCATGCCGGTGGCCGCGCCCGCGTCGCTGGCGATCGGTCTGGTGCTCGGCTTCATCCTGGTGACCACCATCAACATCACGATCGGCGAACTGGTGCCCAAGCGCGCGGCATTGATCGCGCCCGAGCGCATCGCGCAGGCCGTGGCGTTCCCGATGCAGGTGCTGTCGTGGTTGATGACGCCGTTCGTGTGGGTGCTGAACATCCTGTCCGGGCTGGTCCTGCGCCTGCTGCGAATGAACAGGGTCCGGCGCGAGAAGGTCAGCGAGGAGGAAATCCGGATGCTGGTCGCCGAGGGCGCCGAGCAGGGCGTGCTCGATTCGGACGAACGCAACATGGTCAACCGGGTGCTCCGGCTCGGCGACCGCACGGTGGACAGCCTGATGACGCCGCGCCCGCGAATCGCGTGGCTGGACGCCGCGGCGCCGCTGGAGGAAAACCTTCGGGTGATGCACGCGACGCCGTACTCGCGTTATCCGGTATACCGCGCGGGCGAGGACGACGTGCTGGGGGTGCTGGAGGTCAAGAGCCTGCTGCAGGCGCTGGCGCAGGATCCACGCAAGGGCGTCGTGCCGGCCAAACCGGACCTGTTCCGGAAACTCGCCAAGCCGCTGTTCGTCCCCTCCAACGCGCGCGCGCTGGGCGTGCTCGACGAATTCCGCGACGCCGGAATACCGTTCGCGCTGGTGGTGGACGAGTACGGTGACATCGAGGGATTGGTCACCGTCAACGACGTGTTGAACGCGGTGGTCGGACGCGCGACCAGCATCGACGGCGCGGTGGCCCACGACGGTTCCGCGGCGCTCCGCGAAGATGGCAGCTGGCTGGTCGACGGCTCGCTTTCCACCGACGACCTGCGCGAGCTGCTGCGGCTCGAGGAACTGCCCAACGAGAGGCACGGCGACTACTTCACCCTCGCCGGCATGCTGATCGAGATGTTCGGACACCTCCCGGTCGCGGGCGAGAGCACCATTTGGCGCCAATGGAAGTTCGAAATCGCCAAGCTCGATGGCGTGCGGATCGACAAGGTGTCGATCGCGCCGGTCACGAGCAACGATGCCGAAGACGAAGCCGCGATGGGTGGCGGTTAGCAGCCGTCCAGTACCGTCGTCATTCCGGGGCCGCCCGCGCTGTTTGCGGGCGGAACCCGGAATGACGAAAGACCTTGGCTGCCGCCATCTGGCGCTAGTCAGCTTCTCAACCCCGTGCGGGGGCAGGCGTTCGCGAAGAAACAAGAACTTGCGACAATTTGTTTCTCAAGAGCCTTTTTACCACGGATATGCACGGATGCACACGGATAAAAGATTTCTATCCTTGTCAACCGTGTTGATCCGTGGTAAGTGTTTTTTGATTTGCAACAGGGATTTATGGCGTTTGTTCCTCAAGAGGTGCTGGCTTGACTTGGGTCAGCACGGAATCTCCTGCCCGTTGCACAATGGGGCGCTCGTCCCGCCAGCAGGAGATCCCCATGAAAGCCCCGTACGCGTGCCTGCCCATGCTCATCGCCGGTGCGCTCGCGCTGGCCGCGCCTGCCACCGGCGTCGCGGCCACGCCGCAACACGCGGTGTACGTCGCGCACCTGCACGCCATGAACACCGGCGTCAGCAAGTCCCGCAC
>JBOHYT010000428.1:0-3805 GCA_050738055.1 Rhodanobacteraceae bacterium | reverse complement strand
CGCAGCGACCGAGTCTGAAGGCGCTCGGCAATTCCGGGTAGCCGCCGAAGAGGGCCCGAAGGGGCGACCGGATGGCTTGGTCGATCGCGGCTTCCGCTGCTCCTGCGGCATACGCGGGCCCCATGCCGGGGTAGGAGGGCCGAAACGCCCGACCGGATGGCTTTGGTCAATCACGGCTTCCGCCGCTCCTGCGGCATACGCGGGCCCCATGCCGCGGGCAGGAGGGCCGGAAGGCCCGACCATAACGCCCGAGCGGATGGCCTGGTCGATCGCGGCTTCCGCCGCTCCTGCGGCATACGCGGACCCCATGCCAGGGGTAGGAGGGCCGGAAGGCCCGACCGGGACACCCGACCGGAACTCCCGGCCGACCACCCGTGAAATTCGTCGCCAAGAAAACAATCTCGACGGTCAGTAACGCAAGAGTGTGCGCAGCGGCACGCCGTCCGGCCACCGCGCGCGGCCTTGCAGAAATTCCAGTTCAAGCACCACCGCGCCACCAGCGACCCGCGCGCCAAGCCGATCCAGCAACGCACAGGCGGCGACCAACGTGCCTCCGGTGGCCAGCACGTCATCCACGATCAACACGTGCGCACCCGGCGCCAGTGCATCGGCATGCACCTCCAGCCGCGCGCTGGCGTATTCGAGCTGGAAGTCGACGCCCACCGTCGCGGCCGGCAACTTGCCGGGCTTGCGCAACGGCACGAAGCCGACGTCGAGCATCCGCGCCAGCGCGGCGCCGAAAATGAAACCGCGCGCCTCGATCCCGCACACGGCATCCAGCGCGACGTCGCGCCACGGCGCGGCCAGCGCCGCCATGCAATCGCCGAATGTCCCGGCGTCGGCGAGCAGTGGCGTGATGTCCTTGAACAACACGCCGGGCCGCGGAAAATCAGGGGCGTCACGGATGCGCGCAGAGATGCGTGCCAGCAACGCGGGATCGCATTCCGCTGCGTCGACCGACGCGCTCAAGTCGGCACGGGCTTGAAGTGCGGCACGGCTGCGGGTGCGGGCTGTGCGCCGTGCGCCTCCTCAACCGGGGCGCGCAACATCTCGGCGACTTCGCGCACCACCGGAGCCGCCGCCTCGATGCAGACATCCGGCACGCTGACCGTCAGGAAATCACGCGCCGGCAACTGGCCCATGCCGCCGATCAGGTATTCGCCGTTGATGAAGGCCGGGACGCCCGCCTGCTCCAGCGCATCCTTGACCAGATGCGCGTCGACGATGCCTTCGGCGTGATAGACCACTCGCATGACACCAAAGTAGCACATTTTCTTTGCGATCGTCCCCGATCGCTGCGCTGCCGGGCCTTGTGCTAATCCGGCCCGACAAAGCGTCAACAAGCTCCAGAACGGCCATCCATGGCCTGACTTCTCACAGCAGCCGCTTCGGCCTTGGCATTCCGCCACACGAATCAAAAGCATTTTTTGCCACGGATTTGCACGGATACCCACGGATAAAGCTCGATCCGTGTTCATCCGTGTCGATCCGTGGTAAAGCCTTTGCTTTCACATCAGCTTCTTTGGCCTTGGCGTAACGCCGAAAGATCAAAAGCCCTTTTTGCCACGGATTTGCACGGATACACACGGATAAAGCTCAATCCGTGTTCATCCGTGTCGATCCGTGGTAAGGATTTTTGCTTTCAAGGACGGCACCGCACTCCAAGCGTTTGTCCGTGCGTCTGGTTACACTTTCGGCTCACTTTCTGCCCGATCCGTTCATGGCAACCGACACACCCCCCGTCGTCACC
Source organism: Rhodanobacteraceae bacterium (assembly GCA_050738055.1). Classification (GTDB taxonomy): domain Bacteria; phylum Pseudomonadota; class Gammaproteobacteria; order Xanthomonadales; family Rhodanobacteraceae; genus 66-474. The sequence goes on along the minus strand of JBOHYT010000428.1, from coordinate 2,055 downwards.
AATTTCATCCGCCAAATCGTGCTCGCCGACCAGACATCGGGCAAGCACGATGGCCACGTCGCCACACGCTTTCCGCCGGAACCGAACGGACACCTGCACCTCGGCCACGCCAAGGCGATCTGCCTCGATTTCGGGATCGCGCGCGAGTTCGGCGGTCGCTGCAACCTGCGGCTCGACGACACCAACCCCGGCAAGGAAGACCCGGTCTATGTCGAGGGCATCAAGGAAAACGTCCGCTGGCTGGGCTTCGAATGGAGCGAATTGCGCCACGCCTCGGACTACTTCGAAGTGTTTTATCACGCTGCGTTGAAACTGATCGAAGACGGCAACGCCTATGTTGATGATCTCGCCGCCGATCAGGTGCGCGAATACCGCGGCACGCTCACCGAGCCCGGCCGCAACTCGCCCTGCCGGACGCGTTCGATCGAGGAGAACCGCGACTTGTTCCCGCGGATGCGTGCGGGCGAATTTCCCGATGGCGCGAAGACCCTGCGCGCGAAGATCGACATGGCGTCGGGCAACGTCAACCTGCGCGATCCCGCGCTGTACCGCATCCGCAAGCTCGCCCACCAGAACACCGGCGACGCGTGGCCGATCTACCCGATGTACGACTACGCGCATTCGCTCTCCGACGCACTGGAAGGCATCACCCATTCGTTCTGCACGCTCGAGTTCGAGGACCATCGCCCGCTCTACGACTGGTGCGTGGACCACGTGGATCTGCCGAACCATCCGGAATTGTGGCAATCGCTGGTCGGGAAAGGCTTGCGCACCGCGCCGTCGAAGCCGCGCCAGATCGAATTCGCGCGCGGCAATCTTTCCTACACCGTGATGACCAAGCGCAAGCTGCGGGAGCTGGTCGACCAAAAACTCGTCGACGGTTGGGACGACCCGCGCATGCCGACGCTGGCCGGTGCGCGCCGCCGCGGCTTCACCGCCGCGGCGATCCGCACGTTCTGGGAACGCGCCGGGCTTTCCAAGCAGAACAGCGTGATCGACGTCGGCGTGCTGGAGGCCTGCGTGCGCGAGGATCTCGATGCCCATGCGCCGCGCCGCATGGCGGTACTCGATCCGCTGAAGCTCGTGCTCACGAATCTGCCCGCGAGCCACGACGAAATCCTGTCGTTTCCGAACCATCCGAAGGACGAATCGTTCGGCGCGCGCGATGTGCCGTTCTCACGCGAGGTGTGGATCGAGCGCGAGGACTTCGCCGAGGTACCTCCGCAGGGATTCAAGCGGCTCGTGCCCGACGGCGAGGTGCGCTTGCGCGGCGTCGGCATCGTGCATTGCGGGGAAGTGGTCAGGGACGAGGCCGGCAACGTCACCGCATTGCACTGCACCCTCGACCCCGACACGCGCCACGGCATGCAAGGTGCCAATCGCAAGGTCAAGGGCACGCTCCACTGGGTCAGCGCGAAACACGCGGTGGCGGCCGAAGTACGTTTGTATGATCGCCTGTTCGATGCCGCCGACCCCGACGATGAACACGACGGTCGGAACTGGCTCGATCACCTCAATCCCGATTCGCGGCAGAGCGTCCGCGGTTATGTCGAACCCTCGTTGCGCGAGGCGCAACCCGAAGGGCACTTCCAGTTCGAACGCACCGGCTACTTCGTCGCCGACCGCCACGACCATTCGCCCGCACACCCGGTATTCAATCGCACGGTGACCCTGCGCGACGCGTGGTCGAAGGTGCGCGGGTAACGCGCTTCGCGGCACAGCGTTCGACCCGTGGCAGCGCGGAGGTTCCGTGGCGTCGCGCCGGTGCCAACGCGTCGCTGCCACGCCATGACGAGGCGGGTAACCGAATGGTAGCCGAACGTGCAACCCATTGATTCGGCCTATATATCGTCCATTCAGCGCAATCAAGACTTGTGTCCATTGCCGTTCATGTCCGGACTGGTACTTTGATGGGGCATCGCCACGACGGCGCTGCCCCGACCCAATCAGGAGATCACGATGAAAACACGCAATCTCACTGTCATTGTCCTCGCCGCAGCGCTCGGATTCGGAATGTCTGCCACCGCCGGTGCCGCAAATGTCGCGCAACCGCTC
>JBOHYT010000427.1:0-10595 GCA_050738055.1 Rhodanobacteraceae bacterium | reverse complement strand
ATCCAGGTCGAGTCCGTGCCCCTGCTCGCGCATCCCGTGCGCGCTGGCATAGCGCACGATACTACGCGCCGCCGATGCGGCCGCGACTGCGTATTCTTGGCTATGCTTGTTGGTGTCCTGAATGACCTGGAGCACGTCCGGCGTTTCGATATCCGCGACGCCAATGGCCCCGAGACGCGGCAGCAGGTAATGCTCGACAGCCCTCCGGTTTTTGCGGACGGTGATCGGCGACCAGCCGGATGCTTTCACTTCAAGCCAGGCTCGCGCTACCGATTCAAACGTTCGTGTTACCTGCCCCTTGGCGGCCCTTCGCTCGGCGGCGGGATCAATGCCCTGCCGCAACTTCGCGCGAGCATCCATCCCAAGCGTGCGAGCTTCGGCAAGGCTTACCTCCGGGTAGTGGCCCAAGGCCAAGCGGTTCTCGCGACCATCGGGACGGGTGTATTTGAGCCGCCAGTGATACCCGGCCCCCCGCGAAATCACGTGGAGTCCGTGTCCATCCCACAGCGGGAACTTACGCTTGCCCGCCCCGCGCATTGCGTCGCGGATGATTTTGTCCGTCAAGGGTTTGGCTGATCTAGCCATTATTCTTAGGGATACGCGACGCGGACCAATTTGCCCGACTCCCCAAGCGTATCCCTAAAACACGTGAGCCTGTAAGAGTTGTTGTGAGACAACCCGCAACAGAAAACCCCGCTGCTACGCGGGGTTAGTGGTGTTTTCTGCGATCTTCTGAGACTACAGGAAACTATGGCTTGGAGCGGGAACCGAGACTCGAACTCGCGACCCCGACCTTGGCAAGGTCGTGCTCTACCAACTGAGCTATTCCCGCGCGAACCGGCAATGATACGGGCGGCTGCAGTCCGGTTCAAGCCTGAGGGGGGCTCGTGTCACCCGGCATCCGGTTGCTCTTGAGCACCGGCCAGGCGGCCTTCATGTAGGCCAGCCCCGACCAGATCGTCAGCAGCGCTGCGATCACCAGCAGCACCTCGCCCGCGTACCAGACGCGCAGGAAGATCGCGTCCTTGTTGCGCTCCCACAACAGGATCAGGATCGCGACGATCTGCATCACCGTCTTGAACTTGCCGATCCACTGCACCTTGACTTTTCCGCGTTCACCGACGAAGGCCATCCATTCGCGCAACGCCGACACCGTGATCTCCCGACCCACGATCACTGCGCTGGTGACGGCCAGCAGCGCGGTCGGATGGCTTTGCACCAGCACGAACAAGGTCACCGCGATCATCAGCTTGTCGGCCACGGGATCGAGGAACGCACCGAACGCGGACTCCATGTGCCAGCGCCGTGCGATCCAGCCGTCCAGCCAGTCGGTGACCGCGGCCAGGGCGAACACCACCACAGCCGCGATGTTGGCGGAACGCAACGGGATCGAAGGGATGGCATCGTGTGCGTAGAACGCCACCACCATTACCGGCAGCAGCAATACGCGGAACAGGGTCATCCAGGTCGGCAGATTGATGCGCACGCGATTCACTCCGACAGAACGCTGCAAGTGTGGCATACACACGCCAGGAGCGTCATCGACCGCCTGAACACCGCGCCAGGGAGCCCTGGCGACGGACGGCGGCTGCATGGCCGTTCCGGACTTCACGGCCCGGATGGCTGGTGCCTGCAGCGGCTTTCCGCGGTGCAGCGGTCGGGGATGATCGAACCAATATTTCCGTCACCCATGCAGAAACCCGTGGATGCGTTCGGCCAATTCCCGGTTGATGCCGCGCACCCGGCAAAGCTCCTCGACACCTGCAGCCAGGATGCCGCCGTGCCCGCCAAATGCCTTCAGCAACGCGGCGCGCCGGGCCGCGCCGATGCCGGGAACGTCTTCCAGCACCCCGTGTTCGCGCGCCTTCTCGCGGCGCTTGCGGTGGCCGGTGATCGCGAAGCGGTGGGCTTCGTCGCGCACTGCGTCGATCAGATGCAGCGCCGCGGAATCCGGGCCGGGTTCAAGCACTGCTCCGCTGTCGCCCAGCACCAGCCTTTCCTCGCCCTCGCGCCGCGACGGACCCTTGGCCACGCCGACCACCTCGATGCCCTGCAGGCCCAGTTCGCGCAACACGGAAAGTGCCTGCGCAACCTGACCCTTGCCGCCGTCGATCAGCAACACGTCGGGGCTTTCCCCTTCGCCATGCGCCAGCGGCCTGAAGCGGCGTTCCAGTGCCTGGCGCATCGCCGCATAGTCATCGCCACCGGCAACGCCGCGGATGTTGAAACGCCGATAGTGGTTCTTCTGCGGACCTTCCGGTCCGAACACCACGCACGATGCGACCGTTTCCTCGCCCATGGTGTGGCTGATGTCGAAGCATTCGAGACGAGTCGGCGTTGCATCCAGATGCAACAGCGTCCGCAATGCTTCGAAGCGCGTGTGCAGGGTCTGGCGGCTGGCCAGGCGCGCAATCAGCGCGGCTTCGGCATTGCGCGCAGCCAACTCGACGAAGCGCGCGCGCTCGCCGCGCACCCGCCACTTAACTGCGACTTCGCGCTCGCGCCGTGCGCCCAGCATTTCGGCCAGCGCCTGCGCATCGGCGGGCTCGCGATCGCACACCACCTCCGAGGGCGGCGGTTGGTCAAGATAATACTGGGCCAGGAACTGGCCCAGCACGTCTTCGGGCGCGGCATCCAGGGCAAGCTTGGGAAAATGATTGCGCGAACCGAGGCTGATGCCGTTGCGGAAGAACAGTACCGATACGCAGGCAATGCCCGCCTCCACCCGGCACGCGAACACATCCATGTCGATGCTGGCGCCACGCACGTAATGGTGCGCTTGCAGGCTGCGCAGCATCCCGATCTGGTCGCGCAAACGCGCGGCGCGCTCGTAATCGTGCTGCGCACTGGCGTCGTCCATCCGCGCCGCCAGGTCGTCCAGCACCGCGTCGCTGCGGCCGTCCAGGAACATCACCGCGTGGCGCACATCCTCGGCATATTCGACGGGATCGATCAGATCGACACAAGGCGCGCTGCAACGCCCGATCTGGTACAGCAGGCACGGCCGCGAACGGTTGCGGAAGTAGCTGTTCGAGCACTGCCGCACCTTGAACAACTTCTGCATCAGCGCGAGGCTTTCGCGCACCGCATGGGCGCTCGGGTAAGGCCCGAAGTAGCGACCTTTCTCGCGCTTGGCGCCGCGGTGGAAAACGATGCGCGGCAGCGGATCCTCTGACACGAAGATGTATGGGTAGCTCTTGTCGTCGCGCAACATGATGTTGTAGCGCGGTTTCAAGGACTTGATCAATTGCGCTTCGAGCAGCAGCGCCTCGCCCTCGGTGCGGGTCAACGTCACCTCGATGCGCGCGATCTGCGACACCATCGAGGCGATCCGCGGTTCCAGTTGGGGTTTGAGGAAATAGCTGCCGACGCGTTTTTTGAGATTGGCTGCCTTGCCGACGTACAACAACGCCTCGCCTTCGCCGAACATGCGGTAGACGCCGGGCGAAGTGGTTAGCGTGCGGAGATAGGCCTTGCCGTCGAAGGGCGCGGCAGCGCTGGACATGCCCGTATTCTATCGGCGCGTTGATATTCGCCCCTCGGTATGGCGGGTCTTGACCCGCCGTTGCGGAGCACGCGGTCACCCGGTGTGCAGGCGGGTCAAGACCCGCTATACGCCGCCCGAACCGCGAACGACGCGCACCATCACGACAGCGATGTCGAGCAACATCGCGCAAAAGGCGCTATTCGTCCACCGGCACCCGCTCGCAGGTTCCACTCTCGGGATCGATGCGCAAGATCACGTGGTCGTTGCGGTCGGCAACCCACAGCGAACGCGCGGCAAACGACATGCCCTGCGGTTCGTGCAGTTCGCAATCGACTTCGATGCCGGCCACGTCGCCGCTGTACGGATCGAGCATGCACAGGCGGTCGTTGAGGGTGTCGGCAACGTACACGCGGTTCTCGGTGGCTGCCAATCCGCACGGGTACGCGAAGCGCGCGTTCTGCCCGACCCCGTCGTGCTCGCCGGGCTCCCACGGCGAGGAGCCCGCCAGCGTCGTCAATGCGAGGTCCGCGAAGCGCAGCCGCCGGATCGCATTGCCGCCGGCGTCGGCGATGAGAAGCTGGCCGGGTATCGTCGCAAGCGCGATGGGCTGGGACAGCGAGGACTGGCCGCCGATGCCGTCGCGCACATCGCTGCGACCGTCGCCGGCGATGGTCGCGACCTGCTGGTGGCGAAGGTCGACACGCAGGATCTGGTGCTGGCCGGTCGCGGCGACGTACAGCACGTCGCCCTCCGTGGCGACCGCGTGCGGTGCGTTGATCGCCGAACGCAAGCCGCCACCCTGTTCCTCGACATTGGTGTAGGCGGCGCGCGCGGCGCCCAATACCGTTTCGACTTCACCCACGTCGAGCCGGATGCGCCGCACGCAATGGTTGCCGGCGTCCGCGACATACAGCGCGTTGCGGTCGATCGCCAACCCCTGCGGCCATTGCAGTCCGCACGCGGCCAGTTGCCCGTCCCAGTTGCCCGGCGTACCCGATCCGAACTGCCGGAGCACTCGGCCATCGTGACTGCACTCCAGAATCCGGTGGTGTCCCGTGTCGCTGACGAACAATCGGGTATCGGTCGCCAGCACGTGCGCCGGAAACGCCAGCGGGCCGTTCGGCTCGGCGCGCGCGTTCGCGGCGGGCGCAGCCGTTGCGGCGGCACCTTGCACCGGTTGCTCGTCCCGCAACTGTACGATCGCGTCCTCGATTTCCTCGCTGCGGCCTTCCCCTGCCAGCCGCGCCGCCAGGCAACCGTTGGCGTCGATCAGCAGCACGGTCGGCCACGCGCCGATCGCGAGCTGCTTCCACGCGCGCCATCCGTCATCGTTGGCGACCGGCATCCGCAGGCGGTTGCGATGCGCCGCCTTCAACACGCTGCCGTCGGAACGCTGCGAGGGATAACGCGCCGTGTGCACGCACACGGAAACGAAGGCGCCGGGATGCTTGCGCTCCAACTGGCGCAGCTCGCCGAGCAGGTTCGCGCTGCTGGCGCTCGCGCCGTTCCAGAACAGCACCAGCACGATCTGCCCGCGCAGGTCGGCAAGCCGCAGGCGCTCGGCGCGATTGACCCAGCGCAAGGAGTCAGGAAATTCCGGTACCGGCGGACGCGACGTCGCACGCCCGGCGTCGAAGGCAATGTCACCGGCGATCATCGCCCGTGCTCCCGTTGGCTGCACGCAGTCGTTCGCCGAGCGCGTCGACACCATGACGGATCAGCTCCAGCACGGCACGGAAATCGTCGGCCGTTCCGGTGTACGGATCGGGCACGTCGCCGCTGTCGCCCGACTGCGGCGATGCCAGGCCGGCCGCGACCAGGAACCGCTCGGGTGCGGGCAGGTCGTTGGGTACGCGTCGACGCAATTCGGCCAGCGTTGCGCGATCGACCGCCAGCACCGTCGCAAAACGGTTGAAGTCGTCGTCGTGGAATTGTCGCGCCCGGTGCGGCGACAGGTCGTAGCCATCGACGCGCGCGGCCGCAACGGCGCGCGGATCCGCGCCCTGCCCCACGTGCCAGTCGCCGAGCCCGCGTGAAGCCGCCGGGATGCGCAGGCCGAGCCTGGCGAATTCCGCGCGCGCCACGTATTCCGCGGTCGGCGAACGGCAGATGTTGCCGAGGCACACAAACACCATGCCGGCCGGCGGTTGCGTCATGGCTGCCATTCACCTTCGTGGATCGCGCGTTCGGCACGCGCCAAGTCTTCCGGCGTATCGATGCCGGGCGGGAACGGTTCGGGGGTGACGCGCACCGAGACCGCGTGACCGTGTTCGAGCGCGCGCAACTGTTCCAGCGACTCCGCGCGCTCGAGCGGTGTCAGGCTCGACTTCGCGAATTGCTTCAGAAAACCGGCGCGGTAACCGTAAATGCCGATGTGGCGCAGCACCGCAACGCCCGCGGGCATCCCGCCGCGATCGTGTGCCAGCGCGTCACGCGCCCACGGCACCGGCGCGCGCGAAAAATACAGTGCGCGACCGCGCAGATCGCAAACCACCTTGACGCAATTCGGGTCGAACCAGTCCGCGTTCGATTCGATGGGCGCCGCGAGCGTCGCCATCGGCGCATCATCGTCGCGCAGCGCAGCGGCGACCGCGCGGATTCCCGCCGCCGGCGCGAACGGTTCGTCGCCCTGCAGGTTCACGACCAGCGCGTCGTCCGCCCAGCCCTGCCGGGCCGCACATTCGGCGATGCGGTCGCTGCCACTCGCGTGATCGGCGCGGGTCATGCACGTCTCCACCCCGCAGCCGGCGAGAACCTCGGAAATCCGCGCATCGTCGGTCGCGACCACCACCCGCGAGGCACCCGCGGCACGCGCACGCCGCACCACATGCACGATCAGCGGTTCGCCCGCCAGCAGGCACAGCGGTTTGCCGGGCAGCCGGGTGGATGCGTAGCGCGCAGGAATCGCGACGATGAAATCCGCCGCACCGCTCACGCGCCGGCCTGTCGCGGCGCGGCGCACCCGCACCCGCACCCGTTCCGCATTGGCAATGCCATTTCGTCTCCCTGCCTCATTTCGGGTTCGCGGCCGGATCGCGCTCGAGGGTGACGCGAAAGCATGCCGGGCTCAAGTCTTCGGTCAAGCCCGCCCGCCAGGTCGCGACCGAGGCCCTCGAGCTCCAGTCGGAGGCGAGTGCCGGCAACACCACTTCCGCGGCGACGATGTGGCGCGCAAGCCGATGGCTCACCAGCAGCGACAATTGCCGCGCTTCCAGGGCATCCGGCAGTTCGACCGCGCGCAGCGGCGCCAACGCTTCGCCGTTCGCGGTGACCGGGCGCATTCCGGCGGCGCGCGCGCCGCGACGCAGCAATTCGATGCCCAGCAACTCGTCGTCGCCTTCGTGGCGCAGCCAGCGGATCACGCCGACCATCCAGTCGCGCTCGACGACCTCTTCATCCACCGGCGCAAGCCCGACCAGTTCGCCGATGCGCATACGCAGGCCTTCGGCCGCGTGCAGGCGCATCCGGTAGCCGCCCTCGCTCTGGTCCAGGATCTCGCCGCGGAAAACCTGCGGGCGGTTGGTGTCGGAAGCCGCCAGCCACGACGAAGCAAGTTCGTGCTCGCCCACCATGATCGCGTCGCCCTGCACCGCGCGCACGAAGGTTGCGAATTCCATGTTGCCGGCCAGCACGTAGTGCAACGCGTGCATGCCGACGACGATGTCCAGGGCGTGCCGCGCGGCCAGCCGCGCATGGCCGCGCGGCGCCGTCGCCCACGCGCTGCGCAGATGATCGAGGAAACGCACGCTGGTGGCGAGTCGGCCGCCGCCCGGCTGCGGCAAGTCGAGGTCTTCGACGCCCGACGGCAGCAACGCGATCCGCTCGTCGAACACCCGTTGCACGGGAGCCACGTCGATCGCCAACATGCCGGACGCGGCCGCGATGCGGTCCTCGGCGATGTAGCCGGGGCCGGAATCGCTGTCGATGTCGACGCCCACGCCCCCGCTGTCGCCGCGCGTCAGGCCGAGCTGCCCCGCTACGCAGCGGACCACCCGCCGCGCATCCTGCAGCTCGCGGGCAGAGAAACGGTACGGGTTGCTCATCGCCAGCAGCAGCAACTGCGCATAGGCCGCGCGTGGGGTCAGCGGCACGCCATCCTCGAGCGGATCGTCCACCACTTCCTCCATGACGCCCAGCTCACCCGCGAACGCATGCAGCGCATGCACGCGCCGCCACACGCCCGTTGTCGGCGACTGGTACCTGCGGTAGGCCCACAGCAGCACCCAATCGGCGTGCACAAGGCCGCGTACCGCCGCGAGTGTGGCCAGCCTCGCCTTGAACCTCGGCAACCTGCCTGCCGGCGCACACAGCTCGTGCAATCCCAGCGAATACCCGCACACCAGCTTCGATTGCAGGCGCCGGGCGATTTCCGCCTGTTCCGCGCCCGCTGCCGAGAGGGGATGCGGTTCGCTGCCGAGCTGACGTTCGATCCCGGAACACAGGTTGTCGACGGGTCCGCGCATATGCTCCAGCGCTGCGATTCGCTCGCCGCCCGGCCACGTCGTCGCCAGCATGCTGTCCAGGATCCCCTCGACATCGACGGCCGCCTGCGCCGGGTTGGCCAGCGGCAACGCGGCGGCCGCCTCGCGCGTAGCCCTTTCGCCCACGCGCCGCGACCGCCCCGGCGGCAGGCGCGCGGGCAGGTCTTCGATCAGGCGTTGGTAGCTATCCATCGGGACCTCTTTCCCCTGGACCATCCAGCCGCCGGGCGTCCCAACCGGCTGGCGCAGCAGACATCCCTCTATCTTAGCCTTGAACCGGAAGCCGATGCCGCCGAACATGGGTGCGTGAAAACTGCCATGCACGGCCCGCGCCAATCCCCGCCCGCGGCGTTTCGCCCGCTCGCCGAACAGGCCCTTTCGCGCGCGGCGGGCGCGCCGTTGTCACCCGGCAACCGGGTGGACCTTCTGATCGACGCCCGTGCAAATTTCGACGCATGGCTCGAAGCCATTGCAGGTTCGCGACACAACATATTGTTCGGGAATTACATTTTCCGAAACGACGGGATCGGGCGGGAGTTCGTGCAGGCGCTGGCCGAGCGCGCCCGCGCCGGGGTGCGCGTGCATGTCCTGCACGACTGGCTCGGCTGTCTCGGCCACTCGCGCGCCAGTTTCTGGCAGCCCCTGCGCAAAGCCGGCGGCGAGGTGCGCACCTACAACCCTTTCGATCCGTTGAGTCCGTTCGGCTGGATCAATCGCGACCACCGCAAGCTGCTGACGGTCGACGGCAGAATCGGCTTCGTCTCCGGGGTGTGCGTCAGCGCTGCGTGGCTGGGCGACCCCTCGCAGGGCCGCGACCCATGGCGCGACACCGGCGTCGCCCTGCGTGGCCCGGCGGTTGCCGACCTCCAACGCGCATTCACGGAGACCTGGGCGGCGCTCGGCGGCCCGTTGGATGCCGGCAGCCCCGATGCAGGCGACTCCACACCTGCCGGCGACATCGCCCTGCGGGTGATCGCGACCCAGCCTTCGAGCACCGGCACCTACCGGCTCGACCAGTTGATCGCCGCGCTTGCGCGCGAGCGCCTGTGGCTCACCGATGCCTATTTCATCGGCGTGGCGCCATACGTCAGCGCGCTGACCAACGCGGCACACGATGGCGTCGATGTCCGGCTGCTGGTGCCAGGAAGCTCCGACGTTCCGATGGTCGCCGCGGTGTCGCGCACCGGCTACCGCGCGCTGCTCGAGGCCGGGATCCGCATCTGGGAATGGAACGGCTCGATGCTGCACGCCAAGACCGCGGTGGCCGACGACCGCTGGGCACGGGTCGGCTCGACCAACCTCAACATCGCGAGCTGGATGGGCAATTGCGAAATCGACGTCGCGATCGAGGATTCCGGTTTCGCCGCGCAACTCGCCGGGCAATACCAGCAGGACCTGGAACACGCGACCGAAATCGTGCTCTCGCGCAAGCGTGCGCGACCCGTGTCTCCGCCGCCTCCGCACCCCGGCATCGGCGGCCACGGCAGCGCTGGCCGCAGCGCAGTCGGTGCGATGCGGATGGCGACCACGCTGGGTGCAGCGCTCGGCAACCGCCGAGTACTCAGCGACACCGAGACCCGTCCGTTGCTGGGCGGCGCGCTGCTGTTGCTGGTGATCGCAGCGGTGGCCGCGCTGTGGCCCTTCGCGCTGGCGTGGCCGCTGGGTGCGTTGGCTGCGTGGATCGGCATCAGCCTGGTCGTGCGCTGGGCGCGACTGCACGCACGCCGGCGCCGATCGCCGCAACCGGCGCACGACACCCGGGATCCTCCGCAGCCGAGGCCGGCCGACGATGGCCGTTGAACCCGCCGCCGCCGCTCCGCGCAATGTATTGAGCCCGTCGGCGCTCAACCGGCTGGTGCGCGAACTGATCGAAGGTGCGTTGCCGATGGTGTGGATCGAGGGCGAGATCTGCAACTTCGTGCGCGCCGGGTCCGGGCACTGCTATTTCTCGCTCAAGGATGCGTCGGCGGAGGTGCGCTGCGCGATGTTCGCGCGCAGCAGCGCGCGACTCCGATTCCGGCCGGGCAACGGCACGCGGGTACTGGCGCGCGCCAAGGTGAGTCTGTACGAGCCGCGCGGCAGCTTCCAGTTGATCGTCGAGGAGATGGAGGACGCCGGCGAAGGCGCATTGCGGCGGGCGTTCGAATTGTTGAAAGCGAAGCTCGCGGCCGAGGGGCTGTTCGATGCCGAGCGCAAGCGCGCGCTGCCGGGGTTCCCGCGTCGCCTCGGCGTCGTAACTTCGGCGACGGGCGCCGCGGTACGCGACGTGCTGTCGGTCGCACGCCGACGTTTCGGTTTGACCGAGATCGAGGTGCTGCCGGTGCTGGTGCAAGGTGCAGAAGCCCCTGCGCAGATCGCCGCGATGCTGCGCGCGGCGGCGCGCTCGAAGCGTTACGACGTACTGCTGGTAACCCGCGGCGGTGGTTCGCTGGAAGACCTGGCCGCCTTCAACGACGAAGGCGTCGCCCGCGCGATCGCGGCGAGCCCGGTGCCGGTCGTTTCGGCGGTCGGACACGAGATCGACTTCTCGATCTCCGATTTCGTGGCCGACCTGCGCGCACCGACGCCATCGTCGGCGGCGGAGCTGATCCTGCCGGATGGCGATGCGCTGGCGCGCACCCTCGCGC
>JBOHYT010000426.1:0-2596 GCA_050738055.1 Rhodanobacteraceae bacterium | reverse complement strand
CAAACCGCTCCGCCTCCACCTTCGTCAGCGCCGCCGTCAGCGTCGTCTTGCCGTGGTCCACGTGACCAATCGTGCCCACGTTCACGTGCGGCTTCTTGCGCTCGAATTTCTCTTTGGACATGGCGTTCTACCTTTGGGTTTTCTGGTCTGTCTTGAACTTCAACATCAAAATCTTTTGGTCCGCAAATGAACGCAAAGAACGCAAATAAGAACAAAATCTGCTTTGTACTTCTTTGCCCTGACTCTTATTCGCGTTTTATTTTGCGTTGATTCGCGGACAACTTGCTCTTTGCTTCAGCTTTTCCGGTACACCGGGGTGGTGCTCACGACAGGAATCGAACCTATGACCTCTTCCTTACCAAGGAAGTGCTCTACCGACTGAGCTACGTGAGCGGATGTTTCAGCCGGCATCCCTGCCGGCACAGCAAAACCCGGCATCCCTGCCGGACTTTTCACAAAAGCTCGCTCCTCGTTGCGTCAATGGCGACAAACATTTTGTGATACGCAATTCAATGGAGCGGGAGACGGGAATCGAACCCGCACCATCAGCTTGGAAGGCTGAGGTTCTACCATTGAACTACTCCCGCGTTTGCGGGAATGGAAAATCGGGAATCGGGAATCGTTGGAGCGGCAGCTTTGGCCTTTGCGATTCTCGATTCACAATTCCCGATTCCCGGCGTCCTGGTGGAGGGAGGTGGATGACACCGCACTCCGGCAACTGGTGGAGGGGGGTGGATTCGAACCACCGAAGGCGTAAGCCAGCAGATTTACAGTCTGCCCCCGTTGGCCGCTTGGGTACCCCTCCAGAATCTCTGATTGTCTGTCTGTCATCGAAGGCGTAAGCCAACAGATCACACTTCCTGTCTGCCCCGTTGGCCACTTGGGCATCCCTCCAAACTTTTGTCGTAACCTCTTTTAATAATGTGGTTGGGAGGTGGATTACGTCGGGCATCCTGCCCTCCGCCCTTCGGGTCGCGCCGCTTTACGATCGCTCGCGGCGAATCCAATCGAGCCTCCGAAAACGCAGCGACACGAACAACCCGGGATGCGCAAGACACCCGGGTTTGAGCAGTTTGCATCACAAAGACCGCGTATTTTTGCGGTTCGCACGCCGCAAGTCAACCTTGCCACGCCGGACTGCCGTGCCGGACGCGGCGACCCGAGACCATGAACCCGAACCGTGCCTGATCGGACTCCCGGATCGGCTCAGGGTTCCCCGGCGGGCTCAAGGCGGGCCAGGCGGCTCCCACCGGCATCGAAAAACTCCAGGCCTCCGCCCTGCCGCTCGATTCTGGCGACGTGCGGCAAGATGGCGAAGATCCGGTGTCCGATCTGCATTACATCCGCAGGCTCGATGCAGGCCATCTGGGTCGAAAGCACCTGGCTGAACGACGCGCTTCCGTCGGCGGCAAGATGATAGCGGGCACCATAAGTGTTGCAGCCCGCCTTGCCCGAGACACGGTTGCCGCGCATTCGCATGACGGCGCTCACGTCGGGCGGCACGGCGGTCCCTCGGATTTCGACGAACCGCCATTCGCTCCCATCGAGCGCCGTCATCGCCGCACTCACGACGCGCGCGGACGGAACCGGAGGGGGATCGTGTTGCATGGCCCGGGCGCTGCAGCCGGTCACCAGCAGCGCAGCCAGGAAAATCGCGGTACGCATCTCGGCACTCCCTGCGTCTTGAGTGGTCACCATACGGCTACCTGGCTGAATCTGGAGCATGTTCTCCGGAGCGACGCATGCTTGGGTGCGCCGGGCCGTGCTCAACGAGGCGACCGGCGACTACATCGAAGCGCTTTCGGAACGCCGGATCGGTCACGCGGTAGTCCGGCAGATGGAGGCGGCTGCCGGTACCCACGCCAATTACCACGTAGCCCGGCAGATCGAGTGGCCTGCGCGGGACGACGCGATCGCGCAGATAACGATCCAGTGCGGTGCGGCCACCGGCACGTTCGATCTCACGCAGCTTTTCCGGTATTACCACCCAGGCGTGCCCATCGGGATGCCAACTCAACAACCTGGCGTCGCCGTCCGGCTCGACCAGCAGGGCGCTGTCCTGGTCGACACCGAGGCCGGTGACATTGGCGGTATGGTGATCCTTCGCGATCCGCGCCACGAACGCCATCAATCTCCCAAGCCGGTCGCGTTGCACAAAATGCGTGTCCGTGATGGTGCCATCGAGCAACGGCAAACGCATGAAGTGATCGACCAGCGTCACCGCCGGGCCGGCGGGGTCGCGAAGCGCCTCGGGCGAGGTGATGCTGCCGCCGTCGAGCGCGCCGTAGCCACACTCCCCGAGGATCGCGAGTCCCGCACTGGTACGGCCGATCGGCTTGCCCGCGCGCACGTGCTCGTTCAGGAGATCGTTGAGCGGCGTGCCTTTCCAGAACCGCACGTAATTGGCCTGGTCGCCGCCGGCGATGAATATGCCGTCGGCGTGCCGCACGATGTCGAGCACCCGCGGGTCGCTGGCCGGCGCACGCGAATGGAAGATCAGCGTCTGCACCGACGTGACGCCGCCGACGTCGTGATAGATCCAGGTCTGCAACTCGTCGTCGCCCGACGCGCGCAGGATCACGATGTGGCCGTGCCC
>JBOHYT010000425.1:0-17142 GCA_050738055.1 Rhodanobacteraceae bacterium | reverse complement strand
TGACGTCGCCGCCCTTGCGGAATACGGCGCTCATGATGCGGGTCAGCGCCACGATCCACTGGAAGTGGTCCATGTTCTTCGAGTTGATGAAGATCTCGAAGGGGCGGCGCATCTCGAATTCGGTGCCGGCGTTCAGCACGATGTCGTTGATGGTGACGTACAGCGCGTGCTCGAACAGCGGCGATTTGATCTTGTAGGTGGCACCGATCAGGATTTCCGGACGCTCGAGTTTCTCGTGCATCTGGATGATTTCGGCGGCGACCGGTTTGGCGGCAGCCGTGATGTCCACAGACGGTACGGCCTGCGCGGCGCCCGGCGCGTCGTTGTCGACCACCTTGTAGCCCTTGATCTTCTTGTTGATGCGAATGGTCATTGCTGCGTTCCTGCGGTGGGTCCGGGGGCCTGGTTTTCGTGCGATGGATCCGACTGCTTGCCCGCTTGAGTCAACGGGCGGCCAAACCGTTGCGCAGGGGCGGTTTGGCGGCGGACGTGGGAGAACGGACCGCCCGAGAACGAAGAACGAAGCGACCAGCCTGTTCAGGCGTCCCGTACTTCAAAAAAGACGCCGACCCGGCAGGGCCGGCGTCCGGGTGATACGTGCCCGCTATTTCCTGCGGCGGGCGGATTTGCGCGCGCCCTTTTTCGCCGCCTTGCGTGCGCCTTTCTTGGCCGTCTTGCGGGTGGACTTCTTGGCGGCCTTGCGCGCGCCTTTCTTGGCCGCCTTGCGGGTGGACTTCTTCGCGGCCTTGCGTGCGCCCTTCTTGGCGGCCTTGCGTGCGCCGCCCTTCTTCGCCGCCTTGCGTGCGCCCTTCCTGGCTGCCTTGCGCGTGGACTTCTTGGCTGCCTTCTTGGTGGCCTTCTTGGCCGTCGACTTCTTCGCGGCCTTCTTGGCGGCTGGCTTCTTGGCCGCGGGCTTCGCGGGCGCCGGTGCCGGCGTGGCAGGCGCTGTGGGTTCTTCGGTGATGCTCCACGGGAACGTCGTTTCGTTGCTCATCGGGTGCTCCTCCGGATGGATCGTTGACAGTGGACCACTGGTTGCACATCAAGCGACGACGCGCGTCGCCGTGAGCCATTCTATGCGATCATCCTTGATCGCGGCACCAAATTACTCCAGAAATCGCGAAAGATTTATCGCGGTTCCGGAACACCAGAACGGGCTTCCGTGCCCTGACTTTCCGCAACAGCGGCTCCGGTCACAGCTCCGGGCGCATTGATCAGAACTTGCCGTAGTAGCCTTCTTTCAGGGCGTCGAACAGGTTGGCGGCGGTGTGGGTTTCGCCGTCGTATTCGATTTCCTCGTTGCCCCTGGCCTCGATCACGCTGCCGTCTTCCAGCTCGAAGCGGTAGGTGGTGTTGGCAAGGTCGGCATCCTTCACCAGCACGCCCTGGAACGCGGCCGGATTGAAGCGGAAGGTGGTGCAGCCTTTCAGCCCCTTCTTGTAGGCGTGGAAGTAGATGTCCTTGAAGTCCTCGTAGGGATAGCTGGTCGGCACGTTGGCGGTCTTGGAAATCGACGAATCGACCCATTTCTGCGCCGCGGCCTGGATGTCGACGTGCTGCATCGGGCCGATGTCGTCGGCGGCGACGAAGTAGTCGGGGAGTTTTTCGTCCGGATCGTCGGAATCGGGCTTGGCGTTGGCGTTGATCAGCGCGCGGTAGGCGAGCAGTTCATAGCTCATCACCTCGACCTTTTCCTTGGTCTTCCTGCCGGGGCGGATCACGTTGCGCGAATAGCTGTGCGCGAACGAGGGCTCGATGCCATTGCTGGCATTGTTGGCCAGCGACAGCGAAATCGTGCCGGTTGGTGCGATCGAGGTGTGGTGGGTGAAGCGCGCGCCGGTTTCGGCCAATCGTTCGACGAGTTCCGGCGCGACGCTCGCGACCCGTTGCATGTAGCGCGAGTACTTCGCGTGCAGCACCCGGCCGGGGATGCTGTCGCCGACCGTCCAGCCGTCGACGGCCATTTCCGGACGCTTGCGCAGCATCTCGCCCGTGACCGTGTAGTCCTGCGCGAGGATCGGCGCCGGACCCTTTTCCTTCGCGAGTTCCAGCGCCACCTCCCAACCCGCCAGCGCCATCTCGCGCGAGACGTCTTCGGTGAATTTCACCGCTTCGTCCGCGCCGTAGCGGAGCTTCAGCATCGCGAGCGTCGAACCCAGCCCCAGGAAGCCCATCCCGTGGCGGCGCTTGCTCATGATTTCTTCGCGTTGCCGCGCGAGCGGCAAGCCGTTCACCTCGACCACGTTGTCGAGCATCCGGGTGAAGACCTTGACCACGTCGCGGTACTCGTCCATTTCGAACTGCGCCTTCGGTCCGAACGGATCGCGCACGAAGCGGGTGAGGTTGACGGAGCCCAGTAAGCACGACCCGTAGGGCGGAAGCGGTTGTTCACCACACTGTCCCGTTACCAGACCATTGAAAATGATAGTGTTTTTGTCACTTTGGGTGGTGTCGAAAACAGCTTCGCGTCCTGCGTATTCAATGCTCGCGATGGGACTCGTGAAGCTTTGCGTCTGCCTTAGCGCCTTGTCGCGAACCCATTGCGCGTGCTTTCCATTTTTTTCTTCGCCAAGGAAGCCGATTTCGGTCATGAAGCGCTCGCGCGATTGACCATCGATGATGAGCTCGTAATCGCCGTTGCAGTGATAGAGCTTGTGCCCACCCTTTCCGTCCGGCAGTACTCGATCACTGGGTGCGCGACGCGCGAGCACTCGGCAGAAGACACCGAAATTTGCAAGCAGCATCTGCACGTCTTTCAGGAGCGGCGGATGACTCGATGCGAGGCGAATGGAGCATGACGTTTTGTGATGGCCGGAGATGTTGACTGTTCCATCGCTCTGGAAAAGACCACGCAGATAACCCTTGACGCACGCCTCGCTGCCGCGCCAGACCACTTCGGGCACGCGCAGCCTGGTGGCCGCGCTGAATCCGTAGTGTTCCAGCACCCGCGCCAGCAGCACCGAGCGGATCATCACCAGATTGCGTTCGGGGATCGTGACTGCACGCACGCGATAATCGCGTGGCACCTCCGAGACACCTGCAATCAGTACATTGATGTGCTCGACGACGCGATCGGCAAAGGAGCGATCGCTGCCCCAAAGATTGACCACGGCGGCCTGCTGGCCTTTGCCACGATTCGTGAAGTGACCGTCGCCGGCAAGGAGGCCCAACAGCAACCCTAAATCAGCGCCGCCTTCCTGACCAAACTGGCCCTTTCCGGACTGGATCAGCAATTCGTCGCCGGGGTTCAGGTCCTTGAGCTTCCGCTTGCCTCGCGTCGTGTAGAAATCGTGCCACGCGGTCGCCTTGATCTCGTAACCGGCCTTGGTGACGACCCGGTAGACGTCTGCTTTCGGTGCGCTCATGAACGCCGGTACGGCAGGTCGAACCGCCACACCATGCCCGTCCTCGCCCAACGCCCGCCGGTCCACTGTCACCTCCAGCGGTGCGCCAGTTGCGTACAGTTCGCCGATCGGCACCATGCCGTACTGGGTCGCGAGTCGTGTATCGGCGGTCACGCACGGATTGGTCGCGCGGATCTGCTCGCACCACCAGTTGTTGTTCATCTCGTTGACGCGGTCGATCAGGATGAACCCCGGCTCGGCGTAGTCGTACGTCGACACCATGATCATGTCCCACAGGTGCCGGGCGCGCAGGTGTCCGTAGATTTTGCACGCGACCAAGCCGTCTTCGCGGACGATGTAGTTGTCGTGGCTGGGCCATTCGCGCCAGATCACCTTGCTGGCATCAGCGAGGTCGACCTCGTCCTCTTCCTTGACGTGCACCGGAAACACCAGCGGCCAGTCGGCATCGCTTTCGACCGCCTGCATGAAACCGTCGGTGACCAGCAGGGAAAGGTTGAACTGGCGCAGCCGGCCGTCCTCGCGCTTGGCGCGGATGAATTCGCGGACGTCCGGGTGCGCGACATCGAAGGTGCCCATCTGCGCGCCGCGCCGCCCGCCGGCCGAGGACACGGTGAAACACATCTTGTCGTAGATGTCCATGAACGACAGCGGCCCCGAGGTGTACGCGCCGGCGCCGGACACATAGGCGTTGCGTGGCCGTAACGTACTGAATTCATAGCCGATCCCGCATCCCGCTTTCAGCGTCAGCCCGGCCTCGTGGACCTTCTCGAGGATGTCGTCCATGGAGTCGGTGATCGTGCCCGATACCGTGCAGTTGATGGTGGAGGTGGCCGGCTTGTGCTCGCGCGCGCCGGCGTTGGAGGTGATGCGACCGGCCGGGATCGCGCCGTGGCGCAGCGCCCACAAGAAGCGTTCGTGCCAGCGCTCGCGCAGTTCTGGCGTGGTTTCGACGTCCGCCAACGCGCGCGCAACCCGCGCCCAGGTGTCGTCCACGGTCGCGTCGACCGGTTCCCCCTGCTTGGTCTTCAGCCGGTATTTCTTGTCCCAGATGTCCAGCGATGCCGGTTGCAGGGGAACTTCCGTGGCCGCCCGCGTCAATGGCTGTATCTGCGTCTTGCCCATCGTATTCCGCTTCCTGTGTATGCATTCCGGGTTCGTGATTGCCCGGATATCGACGACCATGCCTCGACGCTGCGCGACACGCGCTGCGCGCAAGGTCCGTTTCTTTCATTGGGGGCCGCGCAGCGCCGGTAGGTTCCGGTCGTTTGCGCCAAGCCCGAACTGCCAGAGCATTTTTTTTCTCCCCCCGGAAACCACCTTGGGCCCAACCCTTGGGCTATTTCGATGCCAAAAACCCAAGATGTTGTGATTGCGAGCTGGATTCAACCCTACGCCCACGCGCCCCGTCTGTAAAGGGCTCCGCGAAAAAATCAGCTTCTCGATCCCGTGCCGTGGCAGGCGCTCGCGAAGAAACAAGGGTTTACGAGTTGTCCCTCAAGAGCCCTCTTTGCCACGGATTTGCACGGATGCGCACGGATAAAAGCGGGCTTTTGATCCCCGTGTAATCCGTGTCGATCCGTGGTAAGGACTTTCCGGCCGGCAACAAGGATTTGAGGGTTGCTACTTGGACGGGAATCGGCGTGGGTACGGCGGCAGAATGTTGCCGCCGGCGACACGCGGCGGGACCTGTCCGATAATGGCGGCTGGTTTGGTCGTTCGAGGAGCCGTCATGTCGCCAACAGCGCGCGCGCGCCTGTCTTCCGTCGCCGCCGTTGTCCTGCTTGCGCTGGTCGCAGCGCTGCCGGCGCGGGGCGGCACCTTGCCGTTTGCGGCGAATGGCCAGCAATTGCCCTCGCTGGCGCCGATGCTGGCGCGGGTTTCGCCTTCGGTGGTCAACATCTCCTCGACCAGTCATCGCCGCGTGGCGGCGAATCCGTTCTTCAGCGACCCGTTCCTGCGCCAGTTCTTCGGGTTGCCGGTGGTGCCGCCCTCGCGCGAGCTGGTCCAGCAATCCTTGGGTTCGGGCGTAATCGTCAACGCCGCCAAAGGCTACATCCTCACCAACAACCACGTGATCGCGGGCGCCGACGACATCAAGGTGACCCTGACCGACGGCAAGTCGTACAAGGCCCGCGTGATCGGCGCCGATCCCGTGTCCGACCTCGCGGTGATCCAGATCCACGCGCCGAACCTCACCGCGCTTGTGTTCGCCGATTCCGCGAAACTGCGCGTCGGTGATTTCGTGGTGGCGATCGGCGACCCGTTCGGGCTGGGCCAGTCGGCGACCTCCGGGATCATTTCCGGGCTGGGCCGCCAGGACCTTCGGCGAAGCGGCGTGCAGAACTACATCCAGACCGACGCCTCGATCAACCCGGGCAACTCGGGCGGCGCGCTGGTCAATCTCGCCGGGCAACTGGTCGGCATCAATTCGATGATCTATTCGCCTTCGGGCGCGAGCGCAGGCTTGGGCTTCGCGATTCCCTCCGACCTCGCCAGCGACGTGATGAAGCAACTGATCGCGCACGGCAAGGTGACGCGCGGCAGCCTCGGCGTGGACGCACAGGACCTGACGCCGCGGGTCGCCGCGGCACTCGGCATCCATGCCACCCAGGGGGTGCTGATCACCGGCGTGATGCCCGGCTCGCCCGCCGCGACGGCCGGCCTGAAACCCGGCGACCTCGTCACCTGCGTCGATGGCAAACCGGTGACCGACGCCCAGGAGCTACGCAACGTGCAAGGGCTCGCGCCGGTCGGCAGCACGCTCGTTCTCGGCGTCGACCGCAACGGCCATCCGCTCAAGCTCGACGCGAAGCTGACCGCCGCAAGCGGCGCGACCCGCGGTGCGTCGCTGGATCCGCGCCTTGCCGGAGCCACGTTCTCCGGCACACCGTCCGTCGACAACGACAGTGGCGTGGAAGGCGTCAGCGTGACGCAGGTGACCCGGGGCAGCCGCGCAGCGCGCAACGGGCTCGCCAGCGGCGATCTCGTGGTCGGCGTCAACAACGTCGCCACGCCCGATCTCGCCGCGTTGCGCCACGTGTTCGCGCTGCATCCGCGCGCGTTGTTGCTGACGGTGCTGCGCCGAGGACAACTGCTGCAGATTAGAATGTGATCGGTGTTGTCGCAGAGGCATCCGGTTCCGCCATAATCGGGCGGTCCCCTTCCACCCACCACTCGGTGTTTCCTGCATGTTTTCGCGTTCGTTGAGTCTCGTCGCTGCATCGCTGCTCGTCTTCTCCGTGGCCGCCACGGCTGCCCCCGCCACCCACCACAAGCCGCGCCACGAAACCATCCGGCACCACAAATCCTCCGGCCCCGCGCTGATCGTGCGCGGCGACCAGGTCAGCACCGACGGCGTGGTCGCCTCGGTGGCCGAAGCGTTCGACGCTACCGGCGAGGGCCATCTCGAGTTCACCCCCTTCAACACCATCGATGGCATCGACCAGGCGCTGGCCGGCACGGTCGACCTCGCTGCCAGCGCGCGGCCGGCGTATCCCAAGCGCACCCAGGAAGCCGGGCTCGTGTTCACGCCGGTGGCGTGGGACGCGCTGGTGCTGATCACCAACCCCGCCAACCCGGTCAACAACCTGACCCTGATGCAGTTGCACGAGATCTACTACGGCAAGCTCACCAACTGGTCGAAGCTCGGCGGACTGGACGAGCCGATCGACCTCGACGGCATCGCCTCGCCGCTCGATGGCGTGCAGTTCAGCTTCCGTCGACTGCTGATCGGCAATGGCGACAGCCCGGTCGCGGTGCCGCGCCTGTTCATCAACATCGACTCGCTGCAGTCCGAGGTGTCGCTGGATACCAAGGCGCTCGCGGTTTCGACGATGGCGCACGCGCGCCTCCAGAAAGGCATCAAGATCATTCCGATCGAGGGCGTCACGCCGAGCCTCGCGACACTCGAGAACGGCACCTATCCATTGCCGGTGACGATCTACCTCGCCTACAAGGCCGACAGCCCCAAGATCGCCACGATCCAGCAGTTCCTGACTTTCCTGCGCGACCCGACGGCCGACGGGATCCTGCGCAGCCACGACCTGCTGCCGTACCAGCAGGCGTACGTGCTGAACTCGAAGACCGAAGTGGACCGGATCAACACGATCGCGGCACGGATGATCGCGGAAGGAATGCCAGCCGAATATTCGCCGAGCGCCGAGTACGCGCGGCTCGCCAAACTGTACCCGGACCTCGACCACAGCATGCGCCTGCGGCAGGTCGCCGCCGAGCAGGTTGCCAAGGCCAATCAGCAGCGGATCGCGCTGGCCGAGGCCGCCGGCGTCAATCCGTCGCCGAATGCGACGCCTGCGCCTGCGCCACCCTCGACGTACACGGTCGTCAGCGGCGACACGCTTTCGAAAATCGCGAACACCCATTCGGTGACCGTCGAGGACCTGCGCAAGTGGAATCATCTGCACAGCGACATGCTCCAGATCGGCCAGGTGCTCAAGGTGTCCTCGCGGTGACGCAAAACCGTCCAGCCGTCGGACGCCGGTCGTGATGACCTTGAGTGCCGACCGGCGCGGCAGGCGCGCGCTGCCGTTGACGCCGGTGACGCGCGCTGGCTGGGCGCAATTCGAAAAGACCCTCGGTGCACGCCAGCGACGCTGGGCGCAGTCGTGCGGTTTCATCGGGCAGGCGGGCGCGACCTGCATGCTGCCGGATGCTCGCGGCGACAGCACACGCGTGCTGTGCGGCATCGATCCGGCGCTCCCGCCGTTTGCGCTGGGCGCGCTGCCGTCGCAATTGCCGGCGGACGACTACCGGCTCGAAGGCGACGCGCTCGCCGCGCGCGACGCCGCACTCGGCTGGGCGCTCGGCAGCTATCGCTTCGCGCGTTACCGCGAGGCCCACACCGGGCAGGCGCGCCTGCTGGTGCCGCGCGCGCTGCTGGACGAACTGGCGCCGACCGTCGATGCCATCACGCGCGTGCGCGATCTCATCAACACGCCGGCGCAGGATCTCGGCCCCGCCGAGGTGTCCGCGGCGGTGCGCGAAGTCGCCGCACGGCACGACGCGAAATGCCGCGAGTGGAGCGGCGATGATCTTTTGAAGTCAGGCTTCCCGACCGTACACGCGGTCGGCCGCGCCAGTGTGCGTGCGCCGCGGGTGATCGAACTGCGCTGGGGCGATCCGGAACATCCGCTGCTGGCGCTGGTCGGCAAGGGCGTGTGCTTCGACACCGGTGGGCTGAACTTGAAGAGCCACGACGGCATGCGCTGGATGAAGAAGGACATGGGCGGTGCCGCGCACGCGCTGTCGCTGGCGCACTTGGTGATGGCCTCGAAGCTGCCGGTGCGATTGCTGCTGGTGATCCCGACCGTGGACAACGCGGTGGCCGGCGATGCGATGCGTCCCGGCGATGTGATCCGCACCCGCGCCGGCATCACGGTGGAAGTCGACAATACCGACGCCGAAGGGCGGTTGATCCTGTGCGATGCGCTGGCCGCCGCGGTCGAGGAAAAGCCGGATCTGCTGATCGACTTCGCGACACTCACCGGCGCCGCGCGCGTGGCGCTCGGGCCCGACCTCCCGGCGCTGTTCGGCAACCGCGAGGACGTCGCTGGGTCGCTGCTGGCGGCCGGCGTCGGGCAGTACGATCCGCTGTGGCAGTTGCCGCTGTGGCAACCCTATCGCGCGATGCTGGTCTCAAGCGTCGCCGACACCAGCAACACCGGCGCGTCCCGGCACGCGGGCGCGATCACGGCCGCGCTGTATCTCCAGAACTTCGTTCCCGCGAGCGTTCCCTGGCTGCACGTCGACGTGTACGCCTGGAACGATGGCGACCGCCCGGGCCGGCCGCGCGGCGGCGAGGCGCAGTCGCTGCGCGCGTTCCACGCGTTCCTGCGCGAACGTTATCCGCGCGACTGACGCGCACGCGCGCAACGATGCGAAGCGGAGCGGCGGCGTAGGGCGGGTTTCAACCCGCCACCCTCGCACGAAACGATGCGAAGCGGAGCGGCGGCGTAGGGCGGAATCGGCGCAGCCGCTTCCGCCGTGCGCCACAAGGCGAAAACCGATCGGTGGAAACCGAAAGGTGGAAACCGCTACGCGGGTTCCACCCTACGCTTCGCGTATCGTAGGGCGGACGCTGTCCGCCGGTGCCTTGCGGCGGGCAATGCCCGCCCTCCGGTGGTTGACGCCGTGTGAGACCATCGCGCGCGCCCGTGGCCTGTTTCGCCGCACGGGCCCGTACACGCGTGCTGTCATAATCGACGGCCGTCGCGTTGAAGATTTGCACGTGCAAGAACATTCGCTGCTGCAATCGGTGCTGGTGTTCCTGGTCGCGGTGGTGATCGCGGTACCGCTGGCGCGCAAGTTGAAGCTCGGCTCGGTGCTCGGGTATCTCGCGGCGGGGGTGGTGATCGGTCCGTACGGCCTGCAATGGGTGCGCAACCCCGAAGCGATTTCGGGCATCTCCGAGTTCGGGGTCGCGATGCTGCTGTTCGTGATCGGCCTGGAGTTGTCGCCGCATCGGCTGTGGGTGATGCGGCGGGCGGTGTTCGGCGCCGGCGCGCTGCAGGTGTTCGGCTCGGCACTGGTGATCGGGCTGATCGCCGCGTTCGGCTTCCACCTCGATCCGCTGGTGGCCGGGGTGGTCGGGCTCGGCCTCGCGTTCTCGTCCACCGCGATCGGCCTGCAGGTTCTTGCCGAGCGGCGCGAGCTGCAGAGTCCGCATGGCCGCCAGGCGTTCGCGGTCCTGCTGTTCCAGGACCTGGTTGCGATTCCCTTGATCGCCGCGATCCCGCTGCTCGCCGCGCATGGCGCCACCGAGGCCACCGGCCAGCCGTTGTGGCTTTCCGCGCTGCGCGTTGCCGGGGTAATCGCGGTGGTCGTGGTGGGTGGGCGCTACGCGCTGCGTCCGGTGTTCCGGGTGGTCGCCAAGACGCAGTTGATCGAGGTCTCGACCGCGACCGCGTTGCTGGTGGTGGTCGGCACCGCGTGGCTGATGCAACTGGCCGGCATCTCGATGGCGCTGGGCACGTTCCTCGCCGGCGTGCTGCTGGCCGATTCGGAATACCGCCACGAACTCGGCTCCAACATCGCGCCGTTCCAGGGCCTGCTGCTGGGCCTGTTCTTCATGACGGTCGGCATGGGCGTCAACCTGACATTGCTGGCCGGGCATCCGTGGATCGTGGTCGGACTGGTGCTGTTGCTGCTGGCCTTGAAGGCGCCGGCGCTGGCCATGATCGGCTGGCTCTCGCCACGGATGGACGGCAAGGAAACGCTCAAGTTCATGGCGCTGCTCGCCGGCGGTGGCGAATTCGCGTTCGTGGTGTTCAAGCTGGCCGCCACGCATGGTCTGCTGACCGCCGCCCAGCACCAATGGCTGGTGCTGGTCGTGACGCTGGGAATGGTTGCGGTGCCGCTGCTGGCGCTGGCGTCGGGGCGCCTGCCCGGGCCGCAGAAGCCGCAACGCGAGTACGACACCATCGATACGGACACGCCGCGGGTGGTCATCGCCGGCTTCGGGCGGGTTGGACAGATCGTTGGACGCCTGTTGCGTGCGCGCGGCATCCCGTTCGTGGCGCTGGAAAACTCCGTCGAACAGGTGGACCTTACGCGCAGCATCGCCAGCACCGAGATCTTCTTCGGCGATCCGAGCCGCGCCGAGATCCTGCGCGAAGCGCAGGTCGGAGAGGCCGAGGTGTTCGTGCTGGCGACCGACGATCCCGACGCCAACGTGCGCACCGCGCGGCTGGTGCGGCGGCTGTTCCCGCACCTGAAGATCATCGCCCGCGCGCGCAACCGCCAGCACGCGTTCCGGTTGATGGATCTGACTTCCGATCCGGACGACGTGGTGCGCGAGACCTTCGAGTCCAGCCTGAAAATGGCGGCACTGACGCTGAAGGCGCTGGGGGTGGACGCCGCGCACGCGCAGGCGAGCGTGGAGCTGTTCCGCGAACACGACGAGAAGCTGCTGCGCGACCAGCACCTGGTCTACGACGACGATGTGGCGCTGCGCCAGACCACGCGCGAGGCGTATGTGGAGCTGCAGGGGTTGTTCGAGGCCGACGTCGCCGCCGATGCGACCGCTACTCCGGGTGCGTCATCAACGGTGACACCACCTGCGCGTTGAACGCGGCGGCGCGCCGCGGCGACAGCTCCAGCGCGAGGTCGACGTAGCCCAGCACCCGCGCGACTTCGGCCGGCGTGCGGTGCATGCAGTCGCGTGCCTCGCGGTCGGCGCCGCGGGTGAGCAGCACCCGTGCCGGCTCGAACAGCGCGTGCATCGCGCAGGCGTGCAGCGCGGTCACGCCGTGCTCGTCGGCATGGCCGATCTCGGCGCCGGCATCGAGCAGCACCGGCAGCAAGGCGCCGAGATGGGTGCCGTCGCAATCGTTGCCCGGCTTCACGTGCACGCCGAGCAACATCAGCAGGGGCGTGGCGCCCGCCTTGTCTGTGGCATGCACCGAAGGATTGTCGGGGAGCACTGCGTCCAGCAGTCGGCGGCAGCGCAGGCTGTCGCGGGTCTCGAAACAGAAGCGCGCGGCCGCGTGCAGCGCCGTGTGGCCGTGCGCGTCGGCGGCATCCACGCGTGCACCGAGCTCGCGCAGCACTGCGGCGACCGCCGGATAGCCGAGCGCGGCGGCGATCATCAGCGCGGTGACGTCGTCCGCGTGAGGATGGTCGACCGCGACGCCGCTCGCGACCAGCGCGCGCAGGATGTCGGGGTGTCGCGCGCTGGTCGCGGCGGAGAGCGGCGAGGCGCCGGTATCGACGGTGAGCGCGGGATCGGCGCCGGCGGCGAGCAGGCGTTGCACGCTCTGCAGCGAACCGGCGCCGCACGCGCGCAGCAGTGCCGTGGCGCCGCGTTCGTCGCGCCCATCCACCGGCAGACCGAGTTCCAGCAGCCGCGCGACGGCGTCCGGGTCCGCCGCGGCGGACGGCAGGTCGTCATCGCGCAACGGACGCTTCGGCAGATTCCAGCCGTTCCAGCGCAGCCAGTATTCGAGTTGCGTCGCGCCGCGCGCGAGCGCGAGGCCGAGCGGCGTCTCGCCGCCGGCGGCCGCGCCTTCGGGATCGGCGCCATGTGCGATGAGGGCCTTGACCTGCGGCAACGCGGCGTCCGCCTCGGCGTCCAGCGCGACGTGCAGCGGCGCGGCCCCGGCGCGGTCGCGCACATTGGGATCGGCGCCGCACGCAAGCAGTGCCTCGAGCACCGGCTGCAACGCCGGCCGGGATGCGTGGTGCAACGGCGCGCGCCCGTCCGGATCGGTGCCGAACGCGTCGGCGCCGCGTGTCAGCATGCCCAGCGCCAAGGCCGCGTCGTCGGCGGAATCGCCAAGTCGTGCCAATGCGTGAGCGAAGCGACCGGCTCCGGCGGGCGTCGCGCCCGCATCGAGCAATTGCCGCAACGCACGGCCCGAGTCGGGCAGGTGGTCAATGAGTGCGTCGAACAACCGGCTGCCATCGTCCAACCGGGCTTCGGCGGCGAGGCCGTGTTGGAGCAGCCATGCGCGTGGCGCGTCGTCTGCGTGGTCGGCGAGTTCGAAATACAGCGCGGCGAGTTCGCCCATCGGCCAACTGCGCGCGCGCTCGGCAAACCGCGCGACCACGCTCCAGTGCGCGAAGCGCAAGGCATCGAGCAGATGCGAAGGGGTGTCGGCCCCGGCTTCCGGCTGGTTGCCGTGGGCGTGGCTGGCGGGCAGGGGTGCTTCGGGATCCAGCAGCGCAACCAGATCCCAGCGGCCGGCCGTGCTGGCGTGGTCGATCGCGCTGAGGCCGTCGGCACCCTTGCGGTGCGGGTCGGCGCCCATCGCGAGCAGCGCGCGGATGCAATCGGTGTTGGCGCGTGGCGACTGGCAGGCCAGGATCAACGCGGTGCGGCCGTGCTGGTCGCCGGCGTGCACGTCGGGACGTTTCTCCGCCAGCAGCGCCACGAGCGCCGTAGCCCCGGCGCGCGCGGCTTCCATCAAGGGCGTGGTGCCGTGGCGATCGACGGTCGCCGCGTCGGCGCCCGCTTCCAGCAATGCGGTCGCGATCATCAGGTGCCCTTCGCGTGCTGCCTGCATCAGTGCGCTGCGGCCCAGCGCGTCCACCGCATCCACGTGTGCCTTGTGCTTGAGCAGGATCCTCGCGCCTTCCGGATCATCGTCGGCGATGCCGGCGGTCGCGGGCATCGCGGCATCGGGTTGCGCGCCACGTTCGGCGAGAAACCGGAGCAGTGGCCAGTTCGCCGATTCCGCCGCGGCGGCGAGCGGCGTGGCCTGCTTGCGGTTGCGCGCTTCCAGGGGTGCCTGCGCGTCGATCAGGATCGCCGCGACCGTGGCTTCCGCGCACAGCGCGGCGTGGTGCAGCGGGGTGTTGCCGTCGACGTCGGCGAGCGCCGGGTCGGCGCCGTTTGCGATCAGGCTGGTGACCGTCTGCGGCCGGCCGGTGCTGCAGCAGCGGGTCGCGGCGAGCAGCGGGGTGAGCCCGGCGTGTGGACGATTGACCTGCGCGCCCGCGCCGATCAGGGCGCGCAGCAACCGCGTGTCCGGCGATTCGGCGGCCAGCACCAGCGCCGACCGCTGGTCGCGGGCGCCGGCCGGCGGCGCCGCGTCGGGATTGGCGCCGCGCGCCAGCCAGTCGCCGGCGGCCGCGAGGTCGCCGGTGCGGACCGCAGCCAGCAGTCCGTCGTCGAGTGCCGATTGCGGCAACGCGGATTCGGGGGCGGCGCTCGCCTCGACGTCCGGGGGCACTTCGTCGCCCGGATCCGCGCCGTCGGCGCTCTCGGACGACGCGGGTTCGGGAGCCGGCGCGCGTGGCCGCGACGGGCCGGGGCTCGGGCCGACGCCTTCGGAGCGACGACCGAACAGCAACCGCAGGGTACGGTTGGCAACGATCAGCGAACACACCGGCAGCACGATCACCGCGAACAGGAACAGCGCGGCGGTGCGGATTTCATCGGGCAGGTCGGCGCCGATTCCGGCCAAGGTCAGCGCGCAGAATGCGATCACCAGTTGCGCGACCGCGGCCGGCAGGAAGTGCGTCAGGAACAGGTCGCGCCCGCGCGTCAGATGCTGCGCGAAACCGAAGCTGCGCGCCAGCGCGGTGGTGATCCACGAATGCTCGGCGGCGGCCGGGAAGGCGTCATCCCATTCGAACACCAGCCCGAAGACCGGCCACGATCGCCACAGGATGACCAATGCGATCACCAGCGCCACGCACAACCCGAGGGTCGCCGCGAGCGAGGGCGTTTGCGACATCGCCAGCAATGGCCACGCGACCAGCAGGAACACGATCGCGGTATAAACGGCGAGCGCGATCAGGTGCGTCGACCCGCGGCGCAGTACGGTACGCAAGAAGGTCTGGCCGCAGGCGAATCCGATTGCGTGGCACACCGCCGCCATCGACAGCGACGCGCCGACCAGCAGCAGGATCAACGAGTAGCGTTCCCAGGCAGGGGGAATCCAGATCGCGAGCAGCACGGCGATCAGCGAGGGCAGGAAGCAGGGCAGCGACTTGGACAGCGGCGGCCGGCGGCGAGGCTTGGCGGTTGGCATGCAGGAACGGGCGACTCGTGCGGCGGAACGGCCCAGTATAGGGAATGCGGATGGATGCGGCACGACCACTGCGCTTGCGGAGTCGCGCCGGGTCAAGGGCTCGAAAAGCGTTTTGCCACGGATTCACACGGATACCCACGGATAACGAAGCAAATCCGTGTTCATCCGTGTAGATCCGTGGTGGGGCTGTTGCGGTTTGCTGCAGCAGCAGAAGCGCATTTGGCGCGGATTTGCCCGGACACGCGCGGGTGTGGGCTTGCGCAGGTTTCGCCGGGGTGCGATAGTCGCCATAACAAAAATCATACAAACGTATGCACGACGCTCGCGCCCGAAGATGGCGCCGCGGGCGGCTGGCTGCATCCGCATACAAACCTCACTGGAGATGTTTCGATGAGCAACCCACCGTTTTCCGCTTCCGGATTGGCTGGCCTGGCGCTCGCAGCCCTGACGGTCGCCGTCGCAGGTGCGCTGGTCAGCCCGGCCGCGTCGGCATCCGGATTCCAGATCACCGAAAACTCCGTCAAGGCGATGGGTCGCGCCTACGCCGGGCGCGAAGCCGCGGGCAACGACGCGTCGGTGGCGATCAACAATCCCGCCGCGATGGTCGATTTCGACACCTACGCGGTACAGATCGATGCCACCGCGCTCGACATCAGCACGCAGTTCCACGGCGGTGGCACCGACGCGATCGGGCAGCCGTTGTCGGGCGGCGACGGCGGCAACGGTGGCGGCGTGCACGGCGTGCCGGCGATCAGCTTCATCGCGCCGATCGCGCCGAACTGGCGGCTTGGCTTCGGCATCAACGCGCCATTTGGCCTCGGCACCGAGTACGACGCCGGCTGGGTGGGGCGCTACGAAGCCTCGAAGACCAACCTGACGTCCATGGACTTCACGGGCTCCGTGGCCTGGGCGATCAGCCCCGCGTTCTCGCTGGGCTTTTCGGTGATCGCGCAGAAGATGACCGTCGACATCGGCAATGCCATCAACATGGGCGCGGTGCTGGCGGCGCCGCCGTTCGGCCTCGCGCCGACCTTCCTGCCGCAATCGGCCGACGGCGCGGTGCGCGTGCGCGGCGACAACTGGAAGTGGGGATGGCAGCTCGGCGCCCAATGGAAGCCGACCACGCAGGACACCCTCGCGCTCGACTACCGCGCCAAGATCAACCAGCACATCAACGGCCAGGCGTATTTCACGGTGCCGCAGAGTGTGCAATTCGTGCTGAGCCAGCCGGGCGTGCCGCCACTGTTCCAGAACACCGCCGCAAGCGGCACGATCGCGACCCCGGCGACCGCATCCTTGAGCTACTGGCACAAGACCTTGGGGCCGATTTCCTGGGGCGCGGAACTCAGCTGGACGGGCTGGAGTTCGTTCCGGAATCTGGCCATCAACTTCGCCAACCCGTATCAGCCGGCGGTCAACCAGCCCGAAGACTGGCGCAACACCTGGTTTGCGTCGGTGGGCATGGACTACAGGATCAGCGACCAGTGGACCTGGCGCGCGGGCGTCGCGTACGATGAAACCCCGACCATCAATTCGACCCGCTCCCCGCGCATCCCGGATGGTTCGCGCAAGTGGATTTCGCTCGGCGCCACGTATTCGCCCGCCGCCAACGTCGACTTCAACATCGGCTACAGCCACCTGTTCGTCAACGACGGCAACGTCAATAATCTGAGCGCCACCGGCGATCATCTCGTTGGCTACTTCGACAACTCCGGCGACCTGTTCGGGATTTCGATGCAGTACAAGTTCTGACCTGACCGATCCGCGCACGCCCTGCGCGCGCGGTGCCCGTGAAAAAGGCCCCGACTCGCGCCGGGGCTTTTTGCCGGGTTTATGACTTCGAGCGTGCGGGTGGCATGTAGCTTTGCACCTTTGCCCGGATCGCGCTGTTGGTTTGCACGACCTGCGCAATCTGTACGTAGCGCTGCAGCGACAGGTGGTTGCTGCGGACCGCGGATTCCATCTGCTTTTCGGCTGCGGCCTTGACCTTCGTCTGTGCGTCCGCGCTCTGTGCGGCCGCGAGTTTGGGTTGCATGGTCTTTCGGATGTTCTGCACGTCCACGGCGGCATGCGCGAAATCCTTCAGTTCCGCATCGCTCGGAGCCGGGCCCGTTCCAGGCTGGCCAGCGGCCGCACTGCCTTGGGTCGGCGTCTGTTGTGGCTGGGCGGGCGGTGTCTGGGCGGGCTGCGTCTGCGCAAACGCGGCGGGTACCGTCAAGGCGAGTCCCATCGTCACCGCAACGGCAGCGGCTGTCCTCTGAAGTCGTTGAGTCATTCGGTTGTCC
>JBOHYT010000424.1:0-21830 GCA_050738055.1 Rhodanobacteraceae bacterium | reverse complement strand
AATGCGCCAGCCGAGGGAAACGCACGACCCGGTTTCCGGGCCGACTGATCAGCTTCTCAACCCCGTGCCGGGGCGGGCGTTCGCGAAGAAACAAGAACTTGCGGAATTTGTTTCTCAAGAGCTTTTTTACCACGGATCGACACGGATGCACACGGATAAAAGCTGTCGATCCGTGCGATCCGTGTCGATCCGTGGTAAAGGTTTTCTGATTTGTAACAAGAATTTACGTAATTTGTTTCTCAAGAGGAGACTGCGATGAAACGATATGGCTTGGCTGGACCGCTGCTGGCGTTGGCTGCGTTGCTGGCAGGCACCGCGGTCGCGACCGGCGGTACTCCGCACGCCGCTGCGCCGATGCCGGACAGCGCAATGTTGGCACCAGCGGAGCTCAAATGGATGCCGGCGCCGCCCGTGCTGCCGAAAGGTGTGCAGATCGCCGTGTTGCGCGGCAATCCGTTTGCCGAAGGAATGTCCACGGTCCGCCTGAAAATCCCCCCGCACACGGTGTTCGCGCCGCACTGGCACCCGACGACCGAGAGCTTCACGGTGCTCGCGGGCAAATTCTTCGTCGGCATGGGCGACCACGTCGACAAGTCCACGGCCAAGGCATTGCCCGCCATGGGGTTCGCCTCGATGCCGGCCACGCATCACCACTACGCGTACACCGGCAACGAGGCTGCGATCATCGACCTGAGTTTTTACGGCCCGTTCCAGATCTACTACGTCAATCCGGCTGACGACCCCTCGAAGCGATGACCCATCGTCTGCTGCTTCGGCAGCATTCGCGCGATGCGGCACAATGACCTCTTCGCGGGAACTTCCCATGGAGAGGTGGTCGGATGCCTGGCAACGGCGGGTGCGCGGGTCGACGCGGGAGATGGACACG
This sequence comes from Rhodanobacteraceae bacterium, assembly GCA_050738055.1. Lineage (GTDB taxonomy): Bacteria > Pseudomonadota > Gammaproteobacteria > Xanthomonadales > Rhodanobacteraceae > 66-474. The sequence goes on along the minus strand of JBOHYT010000424.1, from coordinate 20,944 downwards.
CCGCTTCGCGCGCGCCGACCGCTACGCGATCGCTTGGGTGCTGTGTACTGCAATCGCTGGCGCCGGCGTTGCTTTCGGTGGCACGGTGCTGGCGACCCCCTCGCCCGGCGCGGCGCTGACGCACTTGGGCAACGACGCAGTCTCGGCGAGTTGGAAACTCGACGGCGGCGTCTTGTCCGATTTGGCAATTGCCGACGCGTGGCACCATGCGTCGATCCAGGTCCCCGAGCCGTTTTCGCTGACGCTGAAGAACGGTAGCACGCTCGGTACGCGCGATTTCCGGTTGCAAGGCGCATTACGGGAAGTCGCGCTGCACGTCGATACCAACGCAGCGAGATTGGTGGAACACTTTCCCGGCAAGGCCGTCGAAGCGCGGTTCGTTGGGCCAAAGGGGCATGTGGCGATCGACTGGAAGCTGGTGCAGCGCGAGGGTTCCAATTACCTGCGCGAGATCGTCACGATCACCGCGCTCGACGAAGACGTGCCGATCACCAAGGTGTCGTTGTTCGGCGCGAACGCGCCGGACGCATTCGTCGATGGCACCGTCGACGGCTCGCCAGTGGTGTCGCACGATGATTGGCTGGGTTTCGAGCATCCGATGTCCAAGGCCGACGCGTGGCGCGGCAAGGTGAAGTTGTGGATCGAGCGCACCTTGCCGTTGAAGAAGGGCCAGTCGGTGACGTATTCGGCGGTCGTCGGCGTTGCGCACGCGGGACAGATGCGGCGCGACTTCGGCAACTACATCGAGCGTGAGCGGGCCCATCCGGATCGTCCCTTCCTGCACTACAACTCGTGGTACGACATCGGTTTCTTCACGCCCTACACGCAAGCCGAGGCGCTTGCCCGCATCAACACCTTCGGCAAGGAACTGGTCGAGAAGCGCCACGTGAAGATGGATTCGTTCCTGTTCGACGACGGCTGGGACGACTACAGCGGAAGCTGGAGCTTCAGCAAGAATTTTCCGCATGGTTTCGTGCCGCTGTGCAAGGCGGCGGCGAGGTACGGCGCGGCGCCGGGCATCTGGTTGTCGCCATGGGGCGGCTATGGCAAACCGCACGACGAACGCGTGGCCAATGGCCGCAAGCTCGGTTACGGCATCGTGGATGGCAGCTTGGCGCTGTCCGCGCCCAGATACTGGAAACGCTTCCACCAGGTGGTGATGACGCTGCTCAACGATGATTGCATCAACCAGTTCAAGCTCGATGGCACCGGCAACGTCAACAGCGTGTATCCCGGCAGCCAGTTCGACAGCGACTTCGCGGCGGCGATCCAGTTGATCAAGGATATCCGGGCCGACAAGCCCAACACTTTCATCAACCTCACGACGGGAACGTGGGCGTCGCCGTTCTGGCTGAAGTACGCCGATTCGATCTGGCGCGACGGCTACGACCACAACTTCGCCGGCGTCGGCCCCAAGCGCGAGCAGTGGATCACCTACCGCGATGAGCAGACCTACCAGACCATCGTGATCAAGGGGCCGCTGTTCCCGATCAACTCGCTGATGCTGCACGGGATCATCTACGCCAAGCACGCGGTCGGTCTGAATACCGATCCCGACCACGACTTCGCCAACGAGGTGCACTCCTATTTCGCGACCGGCACCGACCTGCAGGAGCTGTACATCACGCCATCGCTGCTGACGACGCAGGATTGGAACACGCTGGCGCAGGCGGCGAAATGGTCGCGCGCCAACGCGAAGGTGCTGGAAGATACCCATTGGATCGGCGGCGATCCGGGCCGACTGGATGTCTATGGTTGGGCCGCATGGTCGCCTGCGAAATCCTTCATCACCTTGCGCAACCCCGATGACAAGCCGCGACTCGCGGTCCTGGATGTCGGGCGGCAACTGCAGTTGCCAAAGGATGCCGCGCGGCGGTTCGACGTCAGCGATGTGTGGCACACCGGCGGCAATGACGTACCGAAGACGCTGGATGCAGAGCACCAGACCGCCATCGTGCTGCAGCCGTTCGAGGTGTTGACGTTGCAACTGACGCCGACGAAATAGGGCGTATGAAGTCCGGCGACCAAGGTTACCCGCGCGTTTGGAGCGTGCAGGGGCTGATTGACGCAGCGACGGCGGAAAGCGACGACAAGAAGTGCTCTTCTCCTCCCCCTTCAAGGGGGAGGCCGGGAGGGGGATGGGTTTCGCGGCACGCGGTATGTGGATTTGGGCGCAAAGCTTGCCGAGCCCCATCCCCACCCAACGTTGCTACGCTCGGGCATCCAGCCCTCGCCAAGCAACCCAGCCTTCGGCTTCCCGCCTCAGGCGTTCATCGTCGCGCAAACCTGCGGTTTGCAAGCGCGTTTCTTCACCCCCTTGAAGGGGAGGGCTTCAAGCGCCGTCAGCTATCCTGCGCCGATGGACTGGGCCATCCTCTGGTACGTCATCGCCGGCATCCTGATCGTCGCGGGTCTCGTCGGTTCGATCCTGCCGAACCTGCCCGGCATCCCGGTGATGTTCATCGGGATGTTGCTGGCCGCGTGGGTAGATCACTTCCAAAAGGTGCCGGTGTGGGTCGTTGCATTCCTCGGCTTGCTCGCGGCATTTTCGATCGTGTTCGATTTTCTCGCTGGCATGTACGGCGCGAAACGTTACGGCGCCAGCAAACCCGCGGTGTGGGGCGCGCTGGTTGGGACGATCGTGGGATTCTTCTTCGGCATCCTCGGCATCATCCTGGGCCCGTTCCTCGGCGCGGTGATCGGGCAACTCGCGTCCGGCAGCCCGATCGAACACGCCGCGCGCGTGGGCGTCGGAACCTGGATCGGGCTGTTGATCGGTACCGCGATCAAGCTCGGGGTGGCGTTCATGATGCTGGGGACGTTTGCACTCGCATTGTTCGTGTAGGTTGGGGTGAGCGGCTCTTCGCGAATCCCAACAGATTCCGCCAGCATGCCGACATGCGTTACCGCAGAGCGCACATTTCCGGCGGCAAGAACGTTGGGGTTCGCAGAAAGCGCTCAGCCCAACCTACTTGCTTGATTTCGCGTTCGCGCTCTTCGTTTGGCATGCAGGATCAACATGACCGCCACGACCGTCGAGTTCTATTTCGATCCCATCAGTCCGTATGCATGGCTGGCCAGCGAACAGTTGGACAGCATCGCGGAGGCAGGCGGCCAAATCGTTTGCCGTCCCATCTTGTTTGCCGCGTTGTTGAACGCTTGTGGCACCACGGGCCCCGCCGAAGTGCCGGTCAAGCGGGCCTATGCATTTCGCGATGTAATGCGCCAGGCCAAACGGCTCGGCCTGCCGTTCCGCGGACCGCCTGCGCACCCGTTCAACCCGCTGGCAGCACTGCGCACGATCTGCGCGGTGGAGGACAGGGCGCAGCGGTTGAAATTGACACGCCATTTGCTTGCGGCGATTTGGCGCGAAGGTGTGGACGTCAGCGACGCGGATGCCTTACGCGAGGTTCTGCAAAATGGAGGTTTCGATGCGGTCAACCTGATCGTCGCGGCAACGGCCGGAGAGGTCAAGCAGCGACTGCGCAGCGCAACGCAGGAAGCCATCGACCTGGGCATCTTTGGCGTACCTACGTTTCGTCTGCGTGGCGAGCTGTTCTGGGGCGCTGATCGTGTGGATACCGTGGTGTGGGCACTTCGCGGCGGCACGATCGACGGTAGCCTCTACGAAAACGTTTTGGCGCGCCCGGCTTCCGCAAAACGCTGAGTCGGCCTGCGCGGGTGTAATTGTCTCAGCCCCAGTCTCCGTTCCCTTTATTCTCTTTATTCCCATATTCTATTTCGGCTACCCTGACAACGAGTTTCGACAAGGAGTGACCCATGGAACAACTTGACCGCATCACCCAGCAGCCCGAGGTCATGGGCGGTAAAGCGTGCCTTCGCGGTATGCGTGTCACGGTCGGCATGGTCGTGGGCCAGATTGGCGCGGGCCGCAGCATTGATGACATTCTCGCCGATTACCCCTACCTGGAACGCGAGGACGTTATGCAAGCGCTGCGATATGCGGCGTGGCGTACCGAAGAGCGAGAGGTCACGCTGGCCAACGCATGAAGCTGCTGGTCGACATGAACCTGTCACCGCGTTGGGTGGACACGCTGGCCCATGGCGGCGTCGATGCCGAGCATTGGTCGAGACTGGGTGCGATTAACGCACCAGATGTCGAGATCATGGCTTACGCCCGTCAGCACGATTACGTTGTGCTGACGCATGATTTGGACTTCAGCGCCATTCTCGCAGCCACTCATGGAGAAAAGCCCAGTGTGGTGCAGATTCGGGCCGAAGATGTCAGCCCCGATGTTATTGGTGCGCAAGTCATGATCGCGTTGCGGCAAATGTCAGCCGAATTGGAAACGGGCGCGTTGATCACTCTAGACCTCAATCGCACGCGGTTGCGTGTGCTGCCTTTGCATTCTCGGTGAACAAGACGCGATGCCGATCGTGCTGTGGCGTGGGCGCTCCGCGCCCTCTACGAAAACGTTTTGGCGCGCCCGGCTTCCGCAAAACGCTGAGTCGGCCTGCGCGGATTTAATTGCCTCCGTCACTTTTTGCCTTTATGACCTGTCGTGTCCGCAATGCTTGAATCGCGTGAACCGAAGCCCAACATAGTGCACCGCAGCACGGAACCGACCGCACTGGAACGCGTCGAACGGTCGATTCATGTTGCATCACAACACACATGCAGCGCGGCTCCGCCACTTGGCGGCGCGGTAGCCTGCAGAGGTGCATCGACATGTTGTACAAAAAGCGGTTTCTTGAATGGGCGCCGACGGTTTGGGTACGCGCGGGACGTGGAGGTCCAGGTTACGAGGATCGCGCCGTGGGCCGCGTTGTGCGGACCGGCTCGGGTCGGGTCACGATCATGGTCTATCGGGCCATGGACCACGCCTGGGTGATCCGCTCGGTCGGGGGCGACGAACTCGAGCGCGCGACAGGTTCCGAGCTTGCGAAACTGCACGAGCTCGAACGCAACAGTGTGCCCGTCGCAGCGTAAGTGCGCGTGTGCGCACAACGGTATCCGCACGCGCGTACGAAGCAGGATCTCCGAAGCCGCACCTACGCGCCCCAAGGTTCGTACGTCGCCGCGAGCGTTGCCCGCTCCCTCCCGCTCGGCGCAGCTGCGTAGGGCGGGTCTTGACCGCCGCGCGGCATCCTCAATGTTGGACGGTCCGCGTTGCGACCGAGCCGCCAAATGGCGGGTCAAGACCCGCCCTGAGTCGGCACCTGCGGAGATTTAATTGCCTCCGTCTGCCTTACGCCAAAAAGCAATCCCCGTCGCCGGGGATTGCTTGGGTCTTGCCCGAGAGAAATGGTCGATTCACTGCGGACGACGGCGCAGCCCTGCAAACAAGCCGATCGCCAAGAGTCCGAGTCCGAACATGCCCAGTGCCGCAGGTTCCGGAACGCCGACCGGTCCTGATGACCAGCCCACGATCCAGCCGCTGCCGCCATTGACGATGCCCTGCACGTGTGCGACCGACGCATAACCACTGCTGTTGGCCACGAACGGATTGGCGGTCAAGGCACTTGCAAAGGTCAGGTCATATACGGCAGAACTGCCTGCCATGAACCGATGGCTGCTGCCCGGCCCCCAACCAAAGCCAAGATTGAAGGTACCTGGCACCGGACCCGTATTGAAGCCGCCAGCGTTGAAACCGCTGTTGCCGTTTCCGCAGGTTCCGGAAGTGCAGCTGATGCTGGACAGCGACTGGTCGAGATAGAATGCCCAGCCGACTGTAGAGTGAGAGCTGTTCAGACCCTGGAGGAAATTCGGTGTACTGAGATGGGAGGTCAACGTCAGCGTGCCGGTCGTCGCCCCTGTTTGCACGAACGTGGCCACGAGCCAAGGCGGCGTGCCGGCGGGTGTCGCGCCGGTGTAAACCGTACCCAAGCTTACGGTGGAGGTGATGGGAGTCGCGAACGCTGGCGTTGAAGTTGCGAACAACGCGCCGGCTGCGGCTAAAATGAGTCCGAAAATGACTTGCTTCTTCATGGGGGCGTCCTCGAGTGCAGTGGTCAGGCGTGCCCTCCCTGTCACACTTTACTAAGCAAATTGCATGCCAAAACCGTAAATATTTGCTTCTAAAGACATTTTTTGCTGAAGTATCCCAGCCGAGAACAGTTTTTGTAAACAATCCCGACACCCGATTGGACGCTCGTCAAGCGACAGGTCGCTCAACCGGCTGATTGTACGAAGAATTATCGTGCTCTCCACGAGATTTCGAAGTGTAAGTTTTTTCGACACATGCGGTGGCAAGTAACGCCGTTGTTTTGGATCAAGAAGCGCAACAAGGGGAACGGAGGTAATCAAGGCCAGTCATTTCCCCCGCTCGACTTACACCATCTCGAAAATCCCTGCCGCACCCATGCCGGTGCCGATGCACATTGTCACCATGCCGTATTTCTGTTTCTTCCGGCGCATGCCGTGGACCAGCGTGGCGACGCGGATGGAGCCGGTGGCGCCGAGCGGATGGCCGAGCGCGATCGCGCCGCCTTCAGGGTTGACCTTTTCGGGGTCGAGGCCCAGGTCCTTGATGACCGCCAATGACTGCGCGGCGAAGGCTTCGTTCAATTCGATCCACTCCATGTCGTCCTGCTTCATCCCGGTGGCTTTCAACGCTTTCGGGATGGCTTCCTTGGGGCCGATGCCCATGATTTCGGGCGGCACGCCAGCCACGGAAAACCCCACGAAGCGCGCGAGCGGCGTAAGCCCGTAATCCTTGATGGCCTGCTCGCTTGCCAGCATCACGGCGCCGGCGCCATCGGACATCTGCGAGGAATTGCCGGCGGTGACCGTTCCGTCGCGACGAAACACGGTGCGCAATTTCGCCAGCACTTCGGCGCTGGTGTCGCGGCGCGGGCCTTCGTCGTTCTCGATCACGCGATGGTCTTCCTTGACGCCGCGCGAGCGCAGATCGGGATAGCGGTCCTCGAGCGGATAGGGCGCGATCTCCTCCTTGAAGTTGCCGGCGTCCTGCGCGGCGATCGCGAGCTGGTGGCTGCGCAGGGCAAAGGCGTCCTGTTCCTCGCGACTGATCTTCCAGCGGGTCGCGACGTTCTCGGCGGTGATGCCCATGCCATAGGCGATGCCGATATTGTCGTCCTTGAAGATCTCGGGGTTCATCGCGACCTTGTGGCCCATCATCGGCACCATGGTCATCGATTCGGTGCCGCCTGCAAGAATCAAATCGGTTTCGCCAAGGCGGATGCTGTTGGCCGCGATCGCGACCGATTGCAGCCCCGACGAGCAGAAACGGTTGATGGTCATGCCGGGGATGGAATCGGGCAGGCCGGCCAAAAGAGCACCGATGCGTGCCACGTTCATGCCTTGCTCGGCTTCCGGCATCGCGCAGCCGATCACCACGTCGCTGATGCGTTTGACGTCGATGCCGGCGCACTCGTCCAGCGTTTCGCGCAGCACGTGCGCGAGCAGATCATCGGGGCGGGTGTGGCGGAACACGCCGCGCGGCGCCTTGCCGACCGGGGTGCGTTTGACGGCGACAATGTAGGCGTCCTGAACTTGTTTGCTCATGTGAATCTCCGAAATGCAAAGAGCGGATCAGTCCGCAAATCAACGCAAAGAACGCAAATAAAAGCTTGTTTTTGATTTCATTCGCGTTTATTCGCGTTCATTTGCGGACTGATGCTTTGCTGTTCAATTTCTCAAGGGTTTGCCAGTAGTCATCGTGTGCGCGATGCGCGCCTGGGTCTTTTCCATCTGCGCCAGTTCCATGAAGTGATGGCGTTCGAGGTCGAGCAGCCATTGCGCATCGACCGATCTGCCACGCTCGATGTTGCCTCCGCACATCGTGTCGGCAATGCGCGTCGCGATTTCCATGTCGTGTTCGGAAATGAAGTGCCCGGCCAGCATGTTGACGAGCTGCGCCTTGATGGTCGCGGTGCCGACATCGCCCGCAACGTGCGTCATCTGCGGCAGCGGCGGACGCCAGCCGGATTCGGCCAGCGACGTCGCGACGTTCTTCGCGACGTAGAGGAGTTCGTTGGCGTTGAACACCACGACGTCGGATTCGCGCAGCAGGCCGAACTGTTTGGCTTCCAGCGCGCTGCCGGAAGCCTTGGCCATCGCCACGGTTTCGAAATAACGCTTGATGTGCTCGAACGGATCGTCGGTGAACGACGCGCGTGAGCAGCGTTCGGCGATTTCCTTCAATCCACCGCCCGCCGGAAGCAGCCCCACGCCCGCTTCGACCAGTCCGATGTAACTCTCCAACGCCGCCACCGTGCGTGCGCTGTGCATTTGCAATTCGCAGCCGCCGCCGAGGCACAACCCGCGCACCGCGGCGACGGTCGGAATCAAACTGTGCTGGACGCGCTGGGTGCAACGCTGGAAGTTCGCGATCATGGCTTCGAGTTGCGAAACCTTGCCGTCCTTCAGGAGCGCCAGTACGCCTTTCAGGTTGGCGCCAGCCGAGAACACCGGCCCGGTTTGCCATACGACGAGTGCCTTCAGTTTTTCTTCGGCCAGCTCGAGCGCGTGCTGGATTCCGTCCAGCACCTGGTCGTCGAACGTGCACATCCTGGTCTTGAGGCTGATGATGCCGACATCGTCATTGCCCAGCGTCCAGAGGCGGATGCCGCCGTTCTCCCATACAGTGGCGCCTTCGTCGAACTTCTCGCCGATCAGTGCGTCCGGGAACAATTGCCGCCTGTAAACCGGCGCGCCGGAGCGCGGGACGTCTTTCTTCTCGCGCGGTGAATACGAACCATCGCGACCGTGTACGCCTTTGCGTCCGTCGGTCACCCACGCGGGCAATGGCGCCTTGCTCATCGCGTTGCCGGTGGCGATGTCTTCGGCAATCCACTTGGCCACCTGTTCCCAGCCCGCGGCCTGCCAGACTTCGAACGGCCCGAGCTTCCAGCCATAGCCCCAGCGGATCGCGAAATCGACATCGCGGGCGGTTTCCGCAATGCCTTCCAGGTGATACGCGCTGTAGTGGAACAGGTCGCGAAAACAGGCCCACAGGAATTGCGCCTGCGGGTCGTCCGAGGCACGGAGTTTTGCAAACTTCTCGGCCGGATTCTTGGTCGCGAGGATCGCGGCGACTTCGTCGGAGGCCTTTTGTTCGGATGGGCGGTAATCTTGTTTTTCCAGGTCCAGCACCTGGATGTCCTTGCCGGCCTTGCGGTAGAAGCCCGCGCCCGACTTGGCGCCGAGCGCGCCTTTTTCGATCAGGGCGTCAAGCCACGGAGGCGATTTGAAATGCTCGTGCCACGGGTCATCCGGCAGGGTGTCGTGCATCGTCTTGATGACGTGCGCCATGGTGTCGAGGCCGACCACGTCGGCGGTACGGTAGGTTGCCGACTTCGGCCGCCCGATCGCAGGGCCGGTCAAGGCGTCCACGACATCGAAACCGAGCTTGCATCGCGTCGTGTGGTGCATCGCGGCCAGCATCGAGAACACGCCGATGCGGTTGCCGATGAAGTTGGGCGTGTCGCGCGCGAACACCACGCCCTTGCCGAGCGTCGAGACCAGGAATGCTTCCAGCCCGTCCAGCAGCTTGCGGTCGGTGGCGGTGCCCCGGATCACCTCGACCAGGTGCATGTAGCGCGGCGGATTGAAGAAGTGCACGCCGAGAAAACGACGACGCAGGTCGTCAGGCAACGCTTCGGCAAGCTGGTTGATCGACAGCCCGGACGTGTTGCTGGCCAGAATCGCGTGCGCCCGGACATGCGCGCCAACCCTCTTGTACAGCTCGACCTTCCAGTCCATCCGCTCGGCGATCGCCTCGATCACGAGATCGCATTCTTTCAGCGCATCGAGATTTTCGTCGTAGTCGGCGGGCGTGATCGCGGCAACCAGATCCTTCACCGCCAGCGGCGCGGGCGACTGCTTGCCGAGATGCTGGATCGCCTTGACCGCGATGCCGTTCTTCGGACCCTCCTTGGCGGCGAGGTCGAACAAGAGGGTCTCGATCCCTGCGTTGGTGAAGTGGGCGGCGATCTGCGCGCCCATCACGCCGGCACCCAGCACGGCGGCTTTGCGGATACGAAGTTGATCTGACATGGAAACTCCGCCAGTTGATTCGTCAATGTAGAAGCAAGCTGCCAGAATACCCCGTTCGAAGCGGTTGTTGCGAAAAGTCAGGGCAACGGTCAATCGACTCCCGACCGCGTGGCCAAGCGGGTGGCATTCGGCTAGAATTTGCCATCCTTTTGTGAGCCAACTCCGCATTTGCGCGGGTTTTTCGGAATATGCTCACGAGCCTGTACGGGCTTCGTGCGGATTTCCATTAGCTTTGTCACCAGTCGAGAAACCCATGGCGCTGGAGCGCACCCTTTCCATCATCAAACCCGACGCCGTCGCCATGAACGTGATCGGCCAGATTTACGCGCGTTTCGAGAAGTCCGGGCTGCAGGTCGTGGCCGCGAAGATGAAGCACCTGTCGCGCAGCGAGGCGGAAGGTTTCTACGCCGTGCACCGGGAGCGTCCGTTCTTCGCGCCACTGGTCGAGTTCATGATCTCCGGCCCCGTGATGATCCAGGTGCTGGAAGGCGACGGCGCGATCGCGAAGAACCGCGAACTGATGGGGGCCACCAATCCGAAGGATGCGGCACCCCGAACGATCCGCGCGGATTTCGCGCAGAGCATCGATGCGAACGCGGTGCATGGCTCGGACGGCTCCGACACCGCGCGGTTCGAAATCGGGTATTTTTTTGCAGTGACGGAACTCTGCACACGTTAGTTTTTGCGTTCCCTGTTGAACGCGTGATCAAAAACGGCCATCCTCGGCCTGACTTTTCGCAAGAGCGGCTTCACGTCGGTTGCAAATTTCCGGCCCTAACCTCAATGGCACTTACTTGACATCGTCGTCCCCGCGTTCGCTGGAATGACGAGATCTTCCAGCCACGGCTTAAGTAAGTGCCATTGGCCCTAACCTGATTTGTCGCAAGAGCAGTCCATGTCAGTTGCAAGTGTTCGAACCAATCTGCTGGATCTCGACCGCAATGGACTGCGTGGATTCTTCGCCGACCTGGGCGAGAAGCCGTATCGCGCGGATCAAGTGATGAAGTGGATGTATCACCGCCTCGAAAGCGATTTTGCCGCGATGACCGACCTCGGCAAGGCGCTGCGCGAGAAGCTGCCGGAAGTCGCCGTGGTCGCGCCGCCGAAACCCTTGCTCGACCAAGCCTCCAGCGACGGCACACGCAAGTGGCTGCTCGGCATGGACGCGGGCAATGCGGTTGAGACCGTGTACATCCCCGAGCCGACGCGCGGCACGTTGTGCGTTTCCTCGCAGATCGGCTGCGGGCTCAATTGCCGGTTCTGCTCGACCGGCACGCAGGGATTCAACCGCAACCTGGCGGCTTCGGAAATCATCGGGCAGGTCTGGCACGCAGCCAAACAACTCGGCAATGTCACCCTCCAGCAGCGCCGGATCACCAACGTCGTGATGATGGGGATGGGCGAGCCGCTCTTGAACTTCGACAACGTTGTCCGCGCGATGAACCTGATGCGAGACGACCTCGGCTTCGGCCTCGCGTCCAAACGCGTGACGCTGTCGACCGCCGGCGTGGTGCCGATGATCGACAAACTCGGCGAAGTCGCCGACGTGTCGCTGGCGGTGTCGCTGCACGCGCCCAATGATGAACTGCGTACCCAGCTGGTGCCGCTCAACAAGCGCTGGGGCATCGACGAACTGCTCGATGCGTGCGCGCGCTACGCCGCGCGCCGCCCGCGCACCACCATCACGTTCGAGTACACCATGATGCGCGGCGTCAACGACAGCCCGGCGCTGGCCAAGGAGTTGGTGAAGCGGATGCGGCGGTTGCCGGCCAAGCTGAACCTGATCCCGTTCAATCCATTTCCCGGGACGCAATACGAACGTTCCGACGAGACCGCGATCCGTGCGTTCCAGACGATCCTGCTGGATGCCGGCGTGCAGACGATGGTCCGCCGCACCCGTGGCGAGGACATCGATGCTGCGTGCGGGCAGCTCAAGGGCCGGGTCGCGGACCGCACCCGCCGCCACGCAGAATTCCAGCGCCGGGTCGCGGCGCAACTCAATGAGGTGCAGTCGCATGCTGCGTAAGTCGTACTCCGTGCTGGTACTGATGGCGCTTGCGCTTGGGCTCGCGGCCTGCAAGCAGAGCCCGGGCATCATCAAGTATCCGACGCCGATGACCAACCTCAAGGATGCGCCCAGCGATTCGCCGCAGCAGGCCAAGCAGTCGGCGGCGCAGACGCACACCCAGCTCGCCGCGGCGTACATGGGGCACGGTCACCTGAAGGAAGCCGAGACCGCGCTGAACAAGGCGCTGGCGTTCGACAACAAGTACATCCCTGCGCACACCATGCTCGCGATCCTCGACTGGCGGATCGATCGACTGCAGGACGCCGACAAGGAATTCCGCACGGCGATCGCGCTCGATCCGTCCAACGGCGACACCAACAACAACTACGGCAAGTTCCTGTGCACGCAAGGCAAGTCGCAGGAAGCCATGGGCTATTTCAAGCGCGCATTGGCCGATCCGTTCTACAAGACCCCCGCGCTGGCCAACACCAATGCCGGCGATTGCCTCATGAAGGGCAACGACTATGCCGGCGCCGAGCCGTACCTGCACAAGGCGCTGGAACTCGATTCCAACTTCGGCGCCGCGCTGCTGGCGATGGCGCAACTCGACTACCGCAAGGGCGACGCGTTCGCCGCGCGCGGCTACCTGCAGCGCTTCGAATCCGCAGGCCAGGCCACGCCGGAGTCGTTGCTGCTCGGCTACCAGATCGCCACCCGCCTTGGTGACAAGGAGACTGCCGCCAACTACTCCAACCGCCTGCAGGATCAGTTCCCGAATTCCCGGCAGGCGCAATCCATGAACGGTTCCAGCCAATGATCGACCGCGACGAGAGCCCTGACCTGTTCTCCGACGTGATGCCCTCCGACGTGATGCCCTCCGACCTGACAGCACGTGAAGCAGTAGTCACCCGGAAGCCGGACCCGCGACCGCCCTCGGGTGACATGTCGATCGGCGAGCGACTGCGAGCGACGCGCGAGGCAAAGGGGCTTGCCCTTGCCGAGTGCGCACACGAGTTGTGCCTTCCGGTCAAGGTGCTGGAACGGTTGGAAGCCAACGACTTCGGGTCCGCCGAACACTTCGTGTTCCTGCGCGGTGCGCTGTCGGGTTACGCGAAGCTGCTCGGTCTGCCATCGGGAACTTGCGACCAGACGCTGCGCGCCGTCGCGCCGACCGACCAGCCTGCGCTGGTGTCGGTGGCGCGGACCTCGCCGGCGCGCCGATTGCTGCAGCGCTACGGGACTGCCGCGACCTACATCGTGCTCACCGCCACCATAGCCGTCCCGCTGGTGATCCTCGGGTTGCGGGGAGGCCTGGAGCGGCCAACCGAGCGGGTCGTCTCGCTGGACCAGTCGCCTGCGGTGTCGGCGGCGGCAGGCCAGTCGAAGACCGCTGCGGTTGCTCCCGGTACGCCGGGAACCTCGCCGGATGCGACACCGTTCCGTGCGTCGATGACGCCGTTCGTTGCGATCGGCTTCGGCGACACGGGCTCATCCGCCGCAGGCAGCGCGGCTGGCCGCACGCCGATTGCACCGGCGCCCGTTCCCCCACTGGTACGCGGCGACCAGAACGCGCTGACCATCTCCGCGACCGCCGATTGCTGGTTCGAGATCAGCGATGCCGACGGCAGCAAGGTCGACTCCGGGATGCTCCGCGCCGGCGATTCGCGCACCTGGCATTCCGCGGGCGTACTGCACGTGACGCTGGGCAACGCCGGTGGCGTGACCGTCACCAGCGATGGCCAGCCGCTTGCGCTCGCACCCTATCAGCGGGCGAACGTGGCCCGCTTCGATGTGTTCGCCAAGCCGGCCGGCGGCAGCGAGAACGACTGATTCTGCTGTATCCTTGGACGTTTCCCCGGCGCAGGCTGGGGGGTTTCCGTGCACGTGGATGAACCATGGCTTTTGACGACTACGACGAGTACGAGCAGGGCGAAGCGGTCCGCAAGTGGATCAAGGAAAACGGCATCGCCGTCGCGGTCGGGGTGGTGCTCGCGCTGGTGCTGATCTTCGGTTGGCGGCATTGGCAGGCGCACAAGGCCAGCCACGAGATCCAGGCCGCCGCGCAGTTCGCCGTCGTGCAGAACGCGGTGCAGGGCCAGGACAAGCAGGCCATGGCCGCGGCGCTCGGCGACCTGCAGAAGAACTATGCCGGCACGCCGTATGCTGCGTTCGGCAGCGCGGCGGCCGCCGAGTACGAAGTTGGCAAGAATGACCTGAAGCCGGCCGCGCAGAACCTCGAATGGGCCGTCGCGCACAGCAGCCAACCGGGATTGAAGGCCCTGTTCACGCTACGACTGGCGCGCGTCCTGCTGGCGCAGAACCAGGCAAAGCAGGCTTTGACGGCGCTGGACGGGATCCCGGCGGGCGACTACGCCGCGACTGCAGCGGAACTTCGCGGCGATGCACAGCTCCAACTCCACAATGTCAACGCAGCGCACAGCGCATATGCCGATGCGCTGGCCAAGCTGGGCAAGGATGCACCCGAACGCAACGCGGTGCAGATGAAGCTCGACAACCTCACGCAGCCGACGGCTGCGCCGACCGGAAGCAACGCTCGATGAAGCAGCGCCGAATCAAGCTTCGCCATCTCCTGCTGCTGCCGTTGCTGGTTGCGATCGTCGCATTGTCCGGTTGCGGTTTGTGGAGCAAGCTGTTCAACCGCGGTGAGAACCTCCAGCCCCCCAAACCGCTGACGGAGTTCACAGCGAGCGTGCAGGTGCAGCAGCTGTGGTCGACCCGCATCGGCGACGGTGCCGGCCGCTCCGGCGTGCGCCTGCAGCCGGCGTATGCGGACGGCAAACTGTACGTGATCGCCACCAACGGCAAGATCGAGGCGCTGGACGCCACCAACGGCAAGGAAATCTGGGAGCAATCCACGCGGGTCGGCAACGGCATCTGGCCGTTCAAGCGCAAGAAGCCGGGACCGGACGCGCGCTACGCAGGCGGTCCGAGCGTCTCGGGGGATCTGCTGGTGGTCGGCACGCTGGACGGACACGTGTACGCCATGGACGCCACGACCGGCAAGCGCCTGTGGAGCGCGGAAGTCGATGATGAAGTGATCTCGCCGCCGGCGATCGATTCCGGCACGGTCTACGTGCGCACCAATTCCGGCTACGTGTACGCGTTCGATGCGAACTCCGGTGCGCGCAAGTGGGTCAACGACCAGGCCAACGTGCCGCTGCTCAGCCTGCGCGGCAACGGCCCGCTGCTCGCGACGCACGGCGTGGTGATGTTCGGCACCGACGACGGCAACGTCGAAGTGCTGCGCGGCGACACCGGCGCGATCCAGTGGAAGCTGCCGATCAACAAAGGCCTGGGTCGCACCGACATCCAGAAGCTCAACGACGCCGACGATACGCTGCAGCTCGACGGTACCACCCTGTACGCCACGGCGTACCACGGCGAGCTGGTCGCGATCGACGCGGCGCAGGGACAACTGCTGTGGGACCGCCCGTTCTCGAGCTACGTCGGCGTCGCCGTTGCGGACAACGAACTGATCGGGGTCGACAGCAATTCGCTGGTGTGGGCGTTCTCGAAGAATGGCGGCGGCGACCTGTGGAAGCAGGATGCGCTCGAATACCATTGGCTCACCGCGCCCACGATCCAGTCGCAATACGCGGTGCTCGGTGGCGTCGAAGGCTACGTGTTCTGGCTGGATCTCTCGGATGGCAAACTCGCTGCGCGGGTGCGCCTGTCCAAGGACGCGATCCGCGCGCGCCCGGTGGTCAATGGCGACACCGTGTACGTCGAGGACGTGAAGGGACATGTAGCGGCGTATAGAATTTCAAGCGATCATCCGTGATCGCTGCTCTTTCAAGAATCAACACGCGAATCCTTGTTGCAAATCAGAAAGTCTTTACCACGGATCGACACGGATCACACGGATCGAAAGCTCTTATCCGTGCGCATCCGTGCAAATCCGTGGCAAAAAGGCTCTTGAGAAACAAATTCCGCAAGGTCTTGGTTCTTCGCGAACGTCGAAGGCGGCCGCAGGCGAGCGCCATGGATGGCGCGAGTCAATCCAGTGACTCTGATCGTGCCTCAAGGGTGCAAAAGGGCAAAGACGCTGGTTCCCGCTTTCGCGGGAATGACGTCCGGGTTCCGGCCGCCAAGAGCGCGGCCGGCCCCGGAAAGACGATGTGGTTTGTTGAACTTCAGCGCAAATCGGGTCGCTGCGGATGGAATCTCTGGCCGTGCTTCCTGTAGTTGCCCTGGTCGGTCGTCCCAACGTCGGCAAGTCCACGCTGTTCAATGCGTTGACGCGCAGCCGCGATGCGCTGGTGGCGGACGTTCCGGGTGTCACGCGCGACCGCCACTACGGCGTATGCCGGCTTGGCGCGCGCCCGTTCGTGCTGGTCGATACCGGCGGCCTGTTGGGTGAATCCGCGGATGCCGACAAGCGCGTCATCGACGCGCTCACCGAAAAACAGGTGCAGCTCGCGGTCGAGGAAGCCAGTGTGTGCGTGCTGCTGGTCGATGCGCGCGAAGGCCTGATGCCGCAGGACCGGTCGATCCTCGATCGCCTCCGCCGCACCGGCAAGCCGGTGCTGCTCGCGGTCAACAAGACCGACGCCGTGGAGGTGTCCTCGGCGCTTGCCGAGTTCGCGGCGCTCGGTATCGCTGCGACCTTTGCGCTCGCCGCTGCCCATGCGCGTGGCATCGATCCGCTGCTGAGCGCAATCGTGCCGCTGCTGCCGGCGGACGAAGACACCGATGAATCGGACGATCCGGACCACGCGGGAACGCGTGTTGCGATCGTCGGGCGCCCGAACGTCGGCAAATCGACCCTGGTCAATCGGCTGCTGGGCGAGGAGCGCGTGGTGGTGTCGGAGGTCGCCGGTACCACCCGCGATGCGATCCACGTGCCGCTCGAACGCGACGGCAGACACTACACGCTGATCGACACTGCCGGCGTTCGTCGCCGCGGACGCGTCGAGGACGCGATCGAGAAGTTCAGCGTGATCAAGGCGCTGCAATCGATTGCTGCGGCCGAGGTCGCGGTGGTGATGCTGGACGCCGGCGAGGGCGTCACCGACCAGGATCTGGCCGTGATCGGGCAGGTGCTCGAAGCCGGGCGCGCGCTGGTGATCGCAGCCAACAAGTGGGACGGCCTCGAGCAATACGAACGCGAACGCTGCAGGGCAGGGCTCGAGCGCAAGCTCGATTTCGTCGCATGGGCAAAGATCGTGTTCCTGTCGGCGAAACATGGTTCGGGCCTGCGCGAGTTGATGCGTGCGATCGACCGCGCCGGTGCTGCGGCGGCGCGCGAACTCGGAACTTCCGACCTCACCCGTGCGCTCGAGAAAGCGGTCGCGGCACACCAGCCGCCGCTGGTGGGCGGGCATTCCCCCAAGCTGCGTTTCGCGCATCCCGGCGGCGACCACCCGCCGACCGTCGTGATCCATGGCACGCGCACCAGGCATGTCGCCGACAGCTACCGGCGCTACCTCGAAAACTTCTTTCGCAAACGCTACAAGCTCGACGGCACGCCGATCCGCATCGAGTTCCGCGAGGGCGAAAACCCGTTCGCCGGCAAGCGCAACGTACCCAGCGAAAGTCAGCAACGCAAACGCCGGCGCATGATCCGCCACGCGAGACGAGGACCATGAGCGGTGCTCGTACCTTGGGCGTGATTCTTGCGGGCGGCGCAGGTCAACGGGTCGGTGGCGCGGACAAGGGTCAGGTTGCGATACACGGCGGCCCGGTGGTCGAAAGGGTCGCCGCAGTGCTGCGACCGCAATGCGACGAAATGGTGATCGTTGCCAACCGACACCCATCCGACTATGCCCGTGTCGCGCGCGTGATCGGCGACGAGATTCCGGGCCACGCGGGTCCGCTGGCGGGGATCGCCGCGGCCTTGGCGCTGGTCGTCGGATCGAAGGAAGAGGAATACGCGGACTGCCATTGGCTGTTGACCGTGCCGGTTGACTGCCCGGATTTACCTGCGGACCTTTCCCAGCGCTTGCACGCGGCGCTCGACGCCGATCCGGCGCCGTCATGTGCGTACGCGCGCGACGAGCACAAGCTGCAACCGCTGTTTGCGTTGTATTCGCTGCGGCACGGCAAGACGCTGCTCGAGTCCGCTCGATCCAATGCGGAGCGGCACGGCTCCGTGTTGCGCTGGCATCTGGAACTGCACGCGCAGGAGGTCGACTTCCGTGACCAGACCGCCGCATTCCACAACCTCAATACCTTGGGTGACTTCCGCGAATACGAACGCACCCATGGCTGAACCGGAATACCCGACCCGCCTTGGACTCGAAGAGGCGCTGGAAATCGTCGTGCGGCATGGGGCGCAGCACCGCTTGCCGGCCGAAACCATCGAACTGGACAACGCGCGTGGGCGCGTGTCGGCGGATGACGTGCGTGCTCCCCATCCGCTGCCACCGTTCGACAATTCCGCGATGGACGGGTTCGCGTTGCGGGCAGAGGACCTGCCGGCGGAAGGTGAGCGCGCGTTCGAAGTAATTGGCGACGTGTTTGCCGGCGCGACCTCGGCGCCCAAGGTCGGAACGGGGCAGTGCGTCCGGATCACCACCGGCGCGCCGATGCCTGCGGGTGCGGATACCGTCGTGATCAAGGAAAACGTGACGGTCGATGGCGCGCGCGCGCGGGTGAAGGCCGGAGAAAAGGCCGGCGCGAACGTCCGGAAGGCGGGCGAAGATTACGCGGCGGGGGATCTCGCGATTGCGGCCGGAACGCCGCTCGGTGCGGCGCAACTCGCGGTGCTGGCGGCGCTCGGCGTGGCAGGGATTCCCGCCCGGCGCATGCCGCGCATCGCGGTGATCGCCACCGGCAACGAACTGGCGGCGGCCGGGCGACCGCTGGGCTTCGGACAGATCCACGAATCGAATGCAGTGATGCTGGCGGCGCTCGCGCGGGATTCGGGCGCGCAGGTCGTCGCGCAAAAGCACATCCGCGACGATCCCGAAGCGCTGCGCGTCGCGCTGCTGGACGCCGCGACCGACGCCGACCTCATCGTGACCAGCGGCGGCGTGTCGGCCGGCGAAGCCGATCATCTGCCTGACGTGTTGCAGGCAATCGGCGAAATCCATTTCCACAAGGTTCGCCTCAAGCCCGGCATGCCGACGCTGTTCGGCCAAGTCGGCGCCTGCCTGGTTTTCGGATTGCCAGGAAACCCGGTGGCTTCGGCGGTGACGTTCCGGGTCTTCGTCGGCTTCGCGCTGCGTGCGATGCTCGGCATCGCCGCGGTTTCGCCACCGCGGCGCGCACGGCTGGATTCGCCAGTGCACAAACTTCACGCCCGTGCGGAGCTTGCGCGCTGCAGCCTGCGTACCGATGCCGACGGCGTGCTGTGGGCCACGCCACACGCAAAGCAGGGCTCCGGCATGTTGCGTGGCCTCGCCGAAACCGATGCGCTGGCACTGCTGCCCGAAGGCGCGCGCAATTTCGCCGCGGGCGATGTCGTCACGTTGTGGCCATGAAGCCACAAGCAACATCTCTCGCCACGGATGAATACGGATATCCACGGATGAACAGCAGGTTACGTCATGGCTCATCCGTGAAAACCGCGACGAAGGTTTTGTCGCAAATCGCGGACGGCGAAAAGCACCGGACGCGGATTGACGCGGATAAACGCGGATTCTTATGCGCTATCCGCGGCTATCCGCTCTTATCCGTGTCCAAAGCTCTTGCGCGATAGCGTCACGCTATGGCCACAAGCATTTACCACGGATTTGCACGGATGAACACGGATTTGTCAGCTTTCAATCCGTGTCCATCCGTGTCGATCCGTGGTAAGCGCTTTTTGAGGAAGCCCGCGATAATGCGGGCATGACCATCCGCGAAATTTCGCCCGAAGAAGCGCTGCTGCGCCACCGTAACGGCGCGTTGCTGGTGGACGTGCGCGAACCCTGGGAACACGCGACCGGCATGGCGGAGGGCGCAATCGCGCTGCCGTTGGGTGAAATCGGAAAGCGGATCGCGCAAGTCGCGCCGGACCGGGAGCGGGAAATGCTGGCTATTTGCGCGCACGGGCAGCGCTCGCTGCGCGCGGCCGAGGTCTTGCAGCAACTCGGCTACGCCAACGTCGTCTCGGTCGCCGGCGGCACCGCGCGCTGGATCGCGGAAGGGCTCCCGATCAGCAGGCCCGGGGGCGACGAGGACTTCTACGACCGCTATTCGCGCCACTTGCGCCTGCCGGAGATCGGCGAGGCCGGCCAGCGCAAGCTGGAAGCCGCTCGCGTCGTGCTGCTGGGCGCCGGCGGCCTCGGTTCACCTGCGGCGTTCTATCTCGCCGCCGCTGGGGTCGGCACGCTGGTGATCGCCGACGACGACGTGGTCGAGCGCAGCAATCTGCAGCGCCAGATCCTGCACACCGACGATCGCATCGGCGTGTCCAAGCTCGATTCCGCGGCGCATGCGCTTCGCGCGTTGAACCCGCGCGTGAACGTGGAAGGCTTGCCGGAACGCGTGACGTCGGCCAATGTCGAAGCGTTGCTGGACGGCGCCGACGTGGTGCTGGATGGTGCCGACAATTTCCCGGTGCGTTATCTTCTCAATGATGCTTGCGTGAAACTCAGGCTACCGCTGGTGTATGGTGCAGTGCAACGCTTCCAGGGGCAGGTCAGCGTGTTCGATGCCGGCCGCCGGCGCGGCAAGGCGCCGTGCTACCGTTGCCTGTTCCCGCAGCCGCCGGCGCCGGAAGACGCGCCGAACTGCTCGGAAGCCGGCGTGCTCGGCGTACTGCCCGGGGTGGTCGGGATGCTCCAGGCAACCGAGGTCATCAAACTGATTCTGGGAATCGGCGAACCGCTGGTCGGCCGCGTGTTGATGTTCGATGCGCTCTCGATGCGGTTCCACGAGACGCGCCTCGCCGCCGATCCCGAATGCCCCGTTTGCGCGCCAGGCAAGCCGTTCCCGGGATATATCGATTACGCGGCGTTTTGCGCCGGATGACCCGCGCCATTCTTACGCAAGACGGTCCCATCATC